>DASVTA010000529.1:0-4181 GCA_036387815.1 Allosphingosinicella sp. | reverse complement strand
TGGGCCGCCAGAAGGTTCGGCTGAGGCCGCCGGGGCCGGTCTGGCGGAGGTTCGAATATTCGCCGCCGGCGGCAAGCTGGATGCTGAGCTTGGGCGAGAGCGGCCGCCCCAGGCTCGCCATCACCTCGTAGCGGTCCTCCTTCACCGTCGCGGTTCCGCCGGGGAGCGGGATCTCCTCATATTCGCCGTTGGGGCGAAGGATGAGGAACTCGCTGACGTTGTCGAGGCTGTTGAACGCGCCCTCGGCGGAAAGCTGGAGATCGGACTTGCCCCATTTCCAGCGATATTCGGCGCGGCCGATCCGCTCGTGCGTGTCGGCGATCTCGACGAAGCGGCTGCCCGTGTCGGGGCTTGCGTCGGCGAAGCTGGTCCTCACGTCCTGGGCGAAGGGCGTGTGGCCGCCCTGGGCGAGCCCGATCAGCTTCAGCCGGCCGCCGAGCAGGGCGAATTCATAGTCCCCGCCAAGCTCGTAGGACCAGCTGTCCTCGTCGTTGGCGACCCGGCGGATGCGGTCGGCGAGGCCGGGGCCGGCCCGCTCTCCCACTTCGCGATAATCGTAATAGAAGCCTTGCAGGGAGCCGTTGAGATTGGCGACCGAGCTGCCGGGACCATCCCAGGTCAGACGGGCGCTCGCCTTCGGATTCTCCCCGTTTCCGGTGAAGACGTCGTCGCGGGCCTCGATCCGCTCGCCGTCCGGGCGGAAGATGTTGGTGCGGCCGTTGGCGCCGGAGCGGAAGGACTGGTTCTGGACTCCGAGCGTATATTCGACATTGCCCTTCTTGCCGCTGACCGAGACCTCGCCGCGGGTGAGCAGCGGATCGGTGTTGCGCTGGCGGAATTCCGGGCGCCAGGCGAACTGGCCCTGCATTCCGCCCGCCTTGACGACGACGTTGGCGACCTGACCCGAAAGCCCCGGAACGTCGAGCGTCGCGGCGTCGCGAATCTCGATCCGGAGGACGTTGGAGGCCGGGATTCGGCCGAGCTCGGTGATGACGTCGTTCGACTTGCCCGAGATGCGCTGGCCGTTGATCAGGACGTTGCCGGTCGCCGTTCCCAGGCCCCTCTCCTGCGTCGCCTCGCGGATGGTGAAGCCGGGAACGTTTCGAAGCATGTCGAGCGCGTTGCGCGGCGCGAAGCGGGTGAAATCCGCCGGCAGGAAGGTCTTGGCGTCCTCGGCCTCGGCCGGAAGAACCGGCTCGGGCGGAGGAGCGGCGGCGATCGCTTGGGCAAGAGCGGGCGCGGCGGTACCCAAGGTGACGGCAGCAAGGGCCAGCCTCGAAACCTGCCAGCGGCCGTCTATTTTCGCCATGTCTTCCCCCCACGTCCGGCTCTGACGGCCCACCTGCCACGGTTGTAGCAGGACTTGTGCCAACTGCCCGGCCGTGGCGGGTTTCTAACGATTACATTTGTTTTCTAAGGATGGGGAGGGCTGAAAAGCGTCCGCTGCCGCACAGGGATCGTCCGGGATCGTACAGGTACACCGTCGTCCCGGCGAAGGCCGGGACCTCGGGGGAACCGCCGTGGCTCTTCCGGGCTGAGGCCCCGGCTTTCGCCGGGGTGACGGTCAGCGTGCCGGCCGCCTGAACAGCAGGATCGGTTCGCCCTTGTAGAAGGCCTCTTCACGGCTGGTGAAGCCGCCTTTCTCGGCGATCCGGATCGACGCCGCGTTTTCGTGGCTGATGATGGCGACAATCTCGCCGCCCCCGAGCGCCTCATCGGCCCAGGCAAGTGCGGCGAGGACGGCCTCGCTCGCATAGCCCTGGCCCTGAGCGTGCGAGGCCATGATCCATCCCATCTCGGGGATGCCCTCGATTCCGGGCGTCATTTCGCGCTTGAAGTCGGCGAAGCCGATCTGGCCGAGATAGGCGCCGTCCTCGCGGCGCTCGGCGACCCAATAGCCGTAGCCGAGCAGCGCCCAGAGCCCCGGCGAGGCCAGAATCTTGCGCCAGGTCTCCTCGCGAGTCTGGGGCACCGCGCCGAGAAACCGGACGACCTGCGGATCCGTCATCGACGCCCACTGGGCATCGAGATCGCTCGCCCGGAAAGGACGAAGGCGAAGGCGAGGCGTCTCGAGGACCGGAGCCGTCGGGGCGAAACTCGTCATCCCGGCGGACGCCGGGGCCTCAGGTCCAGAGGTCACTGTGGGTCTCCCCGAGGTCCCGGTTTCGCCGGGATGACGGTTCTTCCCGTCAGCTACTTCTTGCCCAGCGTGAGCCCGCCGAAGCGCTTGTTGAAGCGGGCGACCTGGCCGCCGCTGTCGACCATCTTGCCGGTGCCGCCGGTCCAGGCCGGGTGCACCTTGGGGTCGATGTCGAGGGTCATGGTGTCGCCCTCCTTGCCCCAGGTCGAACGCGTGTCGAACGTCGTGCCGTCCGTCATCTGAACCTTGATCATGTGGTAATCGGGATGGGCGCCGTTCTTCATGTCGTCGATTTCCTTGAGATGCGGCTGGTTCCGACCAGCCTCGCGAAAGGTCGTGCGGCCCTGTAGCCAAGGGGCCGCGAAATGGCAAGGTTGCCAACCGTCATCCCGGCGCAGGCCGGGACCTCGGGCCGGATAGTCACTGACCGTCGCCCCGAGGTCCCGGCTTTCGCCGGAACGACGGGGGTTGTACGCGAATGGCCCGGTACCCTACAGCATTGGCTCAGCGAAGGTGCCCTTCACGTCGCAGCCGCGGCGGGGGAAGGGTGAAATGGGAAGCCGGCGGAAAATCCGGCGCTGTGCCCGCAACTGTGATCGGCTCCGGCCGTCAGTCAGGAACCTGCCTTCGCCGTCGTCCGCACCCGGCCGGGACCAGCCGATCGTGCGTGGCATCGGGAGCGGTCCGTCCGCCCGCGGTTCCTCCGAGGCGACTTGTTGTCGTTGCACAAGGAGGTTCCCGATGCACCCGATCCTGATCAGTCTCGCGGCCGTCGCCGCCCCGGCCGCGGCGGAAACCCCCGCCGATGGGGAGGAGATCGTCGTCACCGGCGAACGCGGCGAGCCCGCGTCGCCGTCTTTCGAAGCTCCTTCGGCGGTCCAGGTGACCCCTGCCTTGTCCGAAGTAGCCGGGCTTGCGATGGCCACCGATTATCTGCGCCTTTACCCGGGGACCTCGGTCGCGACCTCGGGTCCGCGCGGAAGCCAGACTCAGGTCCGGCTGCGCGGCGCCGAGGCCAACCACACCCTGCTGGTGGTCGACGGGATCCGCTTCAACGATCCGGCCGCCGGCAACGAAGCCCGTTTCGAGATGCTCGGAGTGGATTTCGCCGACCAGATCGGCCTTCTTCTCGGGCCGCGGTCGGCGCTTTGGGGATCGGAAGCGATCGGGGGAGTCGTGATCGCGGGAACTCCCGACCCCAATTCGAGCGGCGAGGGCTATGGGGCTCGCGGAGAATATGGAAGCCTCGACAGCGCTCGCGCCTCCGCCTCGGCCGTGGCCTGGGCGGGCGAGGTCGGCCTTGCCGCCACCGGCTCATGGATGAGGAGCGACGGGATCGACTCTTTCGCCGGGGGAGGCGACCGGGACGGGTTCGAGAACCGGTCGGCCAGCCTGAAGCTCGTCGTCGTCCCGGGAGACCGATACGCCAAGGTCAAGCCGCTCGAACTCGGCCTCGTCGGCCACTGGATCGAGGCGCAGAACGAATATGACGGCTTCGATCCCCTCACCTTCCGTCGAGCCGACACTCTGGACGAGACGCGGAACCGGATCGGCGCGGTCCGCGGCTGGGGCAAAGCGGAAGTCGAAGGCTGGACTTTGAGGATCGAGGGAAGCCTGCTCGCCAGCGCCAACCGCAACCTGCTCGCCCGCGCACCGCTCAACCGGACGTTCGGCCGTCGTTTCACCGCTTCCGCAAGCCTCGAGAGAAGCGTCCGAGGGCATCGCTTCACCGCCGCCGCCGAGCATCAGTCGGAGCGCTTCCGGGCCCGGGACGAAATCTATTCGGGAGCAACCCGGCAGGACCGGTCGCGCGACCTCGACGCGGTCGTCGGCGCGTGGGAAGCGGAGTGGAGCCGGAGGCTTACGACCGAGCTTGCCGTCCGGCACGACCGGTTCAGCGCCTTCGCCGACGCAACCACCGTCCGGGCCGGGCTCGTCGCGAAGCCGGTGAGCCGGATCCAGCTGCTCGCCGGCTATGGCGACGGCATCGCCCAACCGACCTTCTACGATCTCTACGGCTTCTTCCCCGGCTCGTTCGCCG
>DASVTA010000528.1:0-15141 GCA_036387815.1 Allosphingosinicella sp. | reverse complement strand
CTTCTCGGGCTGCTCCAGATCGGCGGTGAGAGCCGTCGGATGGCCGTGATCGGTGGCGGTGGCGCCGGCAGCTCGGAAGTCGGCGCGGCGCCGGCGGTGCGCGGCGAGATAGCCCGGCCAGCTCTCGACATCCTCGCCGGTCAGCTCGGCGAAGCGGGTGAGCGCGGCGCGGAACTCCTCATGCTCGGGGTCGATGACCGCGTCCGGGCGATAGGTGGTGACGACCCGTCCCGGCCACCCGGACAGGCGGATGGCGGCGTGGTGGGAGAGGTCTTCGTGCGGACCCTCGGTCGTAGCGAGCAGCTCGATGTCGAACGCGTCGAACAGCGCGCGCGGACGGAAAGCCGGGGTCGCCAGCGCTTCGTCGATCCGGTCGTAATAAAGATCGGCGGTCGCCGCTTCGAGCGCGACGTCGAACCCGAACACCGAGGCGAAGACATGGTCCAGCCAAAGGCGGGAAGGCGTGCCGCGGAAGAGATAATAATGGCTCGCGAACAGTCTCCACGCCTCGCGCGGATCTGCTGCGGAGGGGACGGAGCGGCCGGGAACTCCCAGCCGGTCGAGAGACACGCCTTGGCTGTAGAGCATCCGGTAGAGATAATGGTCCGGAGCGAGGAGGAGCTCGGTCGCGTTCGACCAGGGGTGATCGGTCGCGAACCAAGCCGGATCGGTGTGGCCGTGGGGGCTGACGATCGGCAGGCCGGCGACCGCTCCATAGAGAGCGCGGGCCAGCGAGCGCGTGCCGGGATCGGCCGGAAACAGTCGGTCCGGGTCGAGCTTGAGGGGCCTCGGCATCTTCATCCCAACGCTTGTGGAGCCGGCAGTCTCCGCTGCCTTCGCGATTCAGCCGGTAACCGGTGTCATAAGAGAATGCAAGCCAGGCCCTGGTGAAACGTCAACGGTACGGTGCGGCGACCGAGCCGCGCTTCACGAGCCTCGACAGGAAGAGCGAGGGCTCGGCCACGTCCGCGTCCGAGCCGGTTTCGCCGGGGAGCAGTTTCAGTGCGGCGGCGCGTGCCATTGAGACGATCGGCCAGCGCACGGTAGTCAGAGGCGGCCAGATGTGGCCGGCGATAGGCGTGTCGTCGAAGCCGATGATCGACAGCTCCTCGGGTATTCCGATCCCCCGCTCTCGCGCGGCGAAGACGACTCCGGCGGCCATTTCGTCGTTGCTGGCGAAGATTGCAGTCGGCCGCGGCGACAGGTCGAGCAGCTTCTCGGCGGCGGCTATGCCCGACTCGAACGTGTAATTACCTTCGGCGATAAGGCTGCGCGGCAGCTTGATCGAGGCGGCGGCAAGGGCGTCCTCGAAGCCGCGACGGCGCTCGGTGGCCGAGCGAAACCCATGCGGTCCGGCGATGAGCCCGAGCATCCTGTGCCCCTGGGCGATCAGGAACTGGACCGCTTCGGCGACGGCCTCGCGGTCGTTGGAGGCGACCATATGATCGGGATCGTCCAGCTCCGCGGAGCCCATTCGCACGTAGCGGCAGCCGACCTCGTCGCAGAGCCGCGCGATCGAGTCGTTCTCCGAGAGAGGGGGGAGAAGGACGACTCCGTAGGGGCGCTGGCGCTCGAGGAAGTGGCGGATGTCGACCATCAGCTCCGAAGAGCCGCGGTCGACGGGGCGCACCACCATCGCGAAGTCGGTGCCCTGGAGCGCTTCCAATATTCCCTGTTGAACATTGAGCACCATCTGCCCGTTCGGGTTGTCGTGGAGCAGGCCGATCAGGAAATTCGTGCGCAGGGCCAAGGCCCGTGCCTGCGGGTTGGGCACGTAGCCGAGCTCCCCGATGACCTCCAGAACCCGCTTCCTCGTCTCCTCGTTGAGCAGAGTGGAGCGGTTGATGACCCGGCTCACCGTCTTCTTCGAGACTCCGGAGAGCCGGGCGACGTCGTTGATCGTCGGCTTGCCCGACCGGCGCCGACCGCTGCTGTCTTCCGCCTTGCTGCTCACTCCGCTCTCCCGTCGACCGCGAATAGCCGACCCGACGCTCCGGCAAAAGCCGCTTCCGCTTGTAGCCTCCCCCAGTAAAAGCTATGACACCGGTTACCGACATGACTGAAGCCGATCTCATCGAACCCGCGGCCGCCGCCCGCGACCTGCTGCGGCTAGCAGCCGACGACGATGTCGCCGTCGCGGTTCGCGACCTGGCGGCGGGCGAGAGGCTGCCCGCCATTGATTCCGCGCTCGAAGTTCGACAGGCCATACCGTTCGGACACAAGCTTGCGCTTCGCGACCTGGCGGCCGGATCGAAGGTGCGGAAGTTCGGCTGGCCGATCGGAATCCTCACGGCCCCCGTCCGCGCGGGGGAGCATGTCCATTCGCACAATCTCTCCACGCTCCTCGGCGGTGTCGAGGGCTATTCCTACGAGCCCGCCGGGACCGAACCGGTCATCGAGTCCCAACCGCTCGCCTTCCGGGGTTACAGGCGGGGCGACGGACGGGTCGGTACCCGCAACGAGATCTGGATCCTGCCGACGGTGGGCTGCGTCGCCCGCACGGCTTCGAAGATCGCCGCCATCGCCCACGCGCGCCATGCCGGCGCGGTCGACGGAGTCCACGCCTTCGCCCATCCTTTCGGCTGCTCGCAGCTGGGCGACGACCTTGCGGCGACCCGCTCGGTGCTTGCGGCGCTGGCCTGCCACCCCAATGCGGGCGGAGTGCTGCTCGTCGGCCTCGGCTGCGAATCCAACCAGCTGGACCGGCTCCTCGAGGAAATACCCGAGGCCCTGCGCGGCCGGGTGCGAGCACTGCGCGCTCAGAGCGCCGGCGACGAGATCGAGGAAGGTCTGGCGCTCGTGGACGCCCTCGTCGCTACGGCCTCCCTGGCGCGGCGCCAGGAAGTAGGCCTTGGCGAGCTCGTCCTCGGTCTCAAATGCGGCGGCTCGGACGGCTTTTCCGGCCTCACCGCGAACCCCCTCGTCGGACGAATGGCCGACCGGGTGACCGGCGCCGGCGGAAGCGCCATCCTCAGCGAAATCCCCGAGATATTCGGAGCCGAGCGCCTGCTCATGGCCAGAGCGCGCGACCGGGCGGTGTTCGAGGCCATCGTGGCCGTGGTGAACGACTTCAAGCGCTACTTTCTGGCCCACGGCGAGCCCGTCTCCGAAAATCCCTCGCCCGGCAACGTCGCCGGCGGAATCACCACCCTGGAGGAGAAGTCGCTGGGGGCGGTGCAGAAGGGCGGGCGTGGCCCGGTCGAGAACGTGCTCCGCTACGGGCAGAGGGTCAGGCGGCGCGGGCTCAGCCTCCTCGAGGCGCCGGGGAACGACGCCGTGTCCTCCACGGCTCTGGCGGCGGCCGGAGCGACGATGATCCTCTTCACCACGGGCCGAGGCACTCCGCTCGGCTTTCCGGTTCCGACGGTGAAGATCGCGTCCAACAGCGAACTCGCCGCCCGCAAGCGCGGCTGGATCGATTTCGACGCCGGCGCGGTGCTTCGGGACGGCCTGGAGCCGGTCGCCGATCGGCTGGCGCAACGGATCGTCGCCATCGCGTCAGGCGAGGAGACCGCCGCCGAGCGCAATGGCGAGCGGGAAATCGCCATCTGGAAGCGGGGCGTGACCCTGTGACCGCGGCCGGCATCGTCCATTTCGGCCCCGGCGCCTTCCACCGCGCGCACCAGGCCGATTTCATCGACCGGCTGCTCCCGCACGACCCCCGCTGGGCTATCGCCGCCGTGTCGCTTCGCTCCGGAGGAACGGTCGAGGCGATGAGACGGCAGCGGGGGCGGTACACGCTTGCGATACTCGACGAGGAGACGAGTTTCCGGACCATCGATGCGCACCGGCTCTTCTTCGGGCCGGGCGAAGGCGAAGCGGTGAGGAGGCTGCTCCGCGAGCCGCAGGTGAGGATCGTCTCGAGCACGGTCACCGAGAAGGGCTATTGCCTCGCAGGGGACGGAACGCTCGATTTGACCCATCCGGACATCGTCCACGACCTGAGCCGACCGGAGCGTCCGCTGAGCCTCGTCGGTTGGCTGGCGCTCGGCCTCAAGGATCGCCGCGATTGCGCCATGCCGCCGTTCACGCCGCTGTGCTGCGACAACATGGTCTCGAACGGCCGCAAGCTAAGGGCGGCGGTGGTCGAATATGCGGCCCAGCTCGACCCGGCGCTCGCCGACTGGATTGCCGGGGAAGCCGTCTTCCCGGACACGATGGTCGATTCGATCACGCCTGCGACCGACGAGCGCCTGGAGGCGATGGTGCGGCAGCAGGGCTTCGACGACGAAATTCCCGTCAGCCGGGAGGCTTATTCGGCCTGGATCATCGAGGACAGGCTGCCCGCCGGCTCGCCGGATCTGGGTAGCGTGGGCGCGGTTCTGGCGGCGGATGTCGGCGCGTGGGAAAAGGCCAAGTTGCGGATTCTCAACGGCGCCCACTCGACCCTCGCCTATCTCGGACTGCTGACGGGGCACGAATCGGTCTCCGAAGCGATGTGCGATCCCGGCCTCGCACGCTTCGTCGAACGGCTGATCCGCGAGGACATCACGCCTGGTCTGGAGCCGTCGCCGCTCGACCTTGGCGCCTATGCCGCCTCGATCCTGCAGCGCTTCCGCAACCCCGCGATCCGCCACAAGCTGTCGCAGATCGCCTGGGACGGATCGCAGAAGCTCCCCTACCGGCTGCTCGACACCATCGCCGAAGCGCGGGCCGCCGGGCGGCCGGTGGAGCGGCTGGCGGTGCCCGTCGCGGCGTGGATGTTGTTCGTCGCCCGGCAGGCGCGGGAGGGAGCCGCGCTGGTCGATCCCTTGGCCGACACGCTCGCCCGGATCGGAGCCGGCGGCGACGTCGATGCCTTCCTCAGGCTCCGGCAGATCTTCCCGCCCGGCCTGGCGAACGATTCCGTCTTCCGCGGCGCGGTAGGCTCGGCCTTTGAGAAGATTCGGGGGGAGGGGCCGCGTGCCCTGCTGGAGAAAGAATTGGCTCATGCCTGAAATCGACCGCATCCTCACTGCAGCGCCTGTCATCCCAGTTCTTGTGGTCGATCGAGTCGAGGACGCGCTGCCGATTGCGCGGGCGCTGGTGGAGGGCGGGCTCCCGGTGCTCGAGGTGACTCTGAGAACCCCGACCGCGCTCGACGCGATCCGCGCCATGAAAACGGTCGAAGGGGCCATCGTCGGGGCGGGAACGGTGCTGAACGAAGCCCAGTATGAAGCCGCCGTCGAGGCGGGAGCGGAATTCGTCGTTAGCCCAGGTCTGACGGACCGGATCGCCGCCGCTGCGGCCGGGTCACCGGTGCCGCTGCTGCCCGGAGTCGCTTCGGCCACCGACATCATGCGCGCGCTCGACCACGGCTTCTCTCGCCTGAAATTCTTTCCGGCCGAGGCTTCGGGGGGCCTGCCCGCGCTGAAGGCCTTCTGCGCCGTCTTCGCCGGGGTGAAATTCTGTCCGACTGGGGGTATTACGCTGGCGTCGGCTCGCGATTGGCTGGCGCTCGAATCCGTCCTCTGCGTCGGCGGGAGCTGGCTCGTGCCCCCCGGCGCCGCATCCGACCCGGATGGAATCGCCGAACGAGCCCGCATGGCGGCAGCCCTTGCTCCTGCCCCTGGCTGAACGAAGGCGAGTCCGCTGCAAGTGTTGCGGGTGACACCGGTTTCCTCTACACCTGTTCCAAGAGATAAGAGAGGCTTGGGGTGAATCTGCTGACTGACGATGCGGCGGCGATCGCCAGCCGTTTCCTTTCCGCGCGGCGACAGGCGTCGGGCCTGGACGATTATCCCGGCGACTTTCCCAAGACGCTCGCCGACGCCTATGCCGTTCAGGACGCTGCCGTGGCCGCTTGGCGCAAGCCGGTGCTGGGGTGGAAGGTCGGGCGGATCAATTCGCCGCTTGCGGAAGGGTTCGACGCCGACCGGCTCACCGGCCCCATCTTCACCGTGGAAACGGCCGGGCCGGACGGGCAGGGGCCCGACATGCCGGTCTTCGCCGAGGGTTTTGCAGCGGGCGAGGCCGAGTTCCTGTTGCGCGTCGGCCGGACTCCGCCGGCCGGGCAGACCCGTTTCACTCTGGACGAGGCGGCCGATCTGATCGAGTCGGTCCATGTCGGGATCGAGATCGCCAGCTCGCCCCTGGGCAGCATCAACGCGCTCGGTCCGATCGCGGTCATCTCCGATTTCGGCAATAATAACGGCCTCGTCGTCGGGCCGGCGATTCCCGACTGGCGCTCGAGCGGTTTCGAGGAATGGCCGGTGAAGCTCCGGATAGACGGCGTCGAGGCGGGCTCGGGCCGAGCTTCCGCCTTTCCGGACGGAGCGATCGGGGCGGCGCGTTTCCTGCTGGAGTTGATGGCGCGGAGGGGGATCGTCCTGACGCCGGGCCAGTGGATTTCGTCCGGTGCCGTCGGGGGAGTCCACGACGCCCGACCGGGCCAACGAGTCGAGGCCCGGTTCGCGGACCGCTACACCGTCGCCTGCACGCTTTGTCCGGCACGGCCGGAGCGGGGTTAGCGCCCGTCTAACCTCTCCCGTCTTTACGGGAGAGGAGGGCCGCCGCCAAGCGGTGGGAGGTGAGGGTCTGTACGGCGGACTCAGCAAGACCCTCACCGCCCAAGCCTTCGGCTTGGGCCCCTCCTCTCCCGCGCAAAAGCGGGAGAGGGGTATCAGATCTAATGCGCCCATTCGGCGGTCAGCCTTTCGGCGCTTCTGCCGTCCCACTTGATCTCGAGCTTGCGCTGCTTCGAATCGTAAAGCTCGAAGATGACGAGCCCGTCCTTCTGCCGGCTCTCGATCACCCGAATCGCCGCGAAACCCTCGGCGGCGCTCCGCACCGCCTGTGGCGCGGCCGCGAGCGCGATGTCGCGCTGCGTCTCGACGACCTCCCATCCGGCGCCTTGCCGCACGATGTCGAACTCTATTTCCGAGCCGTCGGCCAGCCTGCCGCCAATGTCGAAATAATCGCGGCCGTCGCGGGTCTCGGCCTCGGCCTCGGCGGGGACGAAGCCGGGCTGTGACGCCGTGGCCGCGGTCAGCACTTCCGGCGGGACCCCGGCGAGCGGCACGTCGCGCTTTCCGGAGGTGACCACCTTGTTCGCCGCCGAGCCGTCGCCGGGCGGTGCCGCAGACTGGCCACAGCCGATCAGGGCGAGAAGAGCGGGCACGAGAACGATGGGTTTCATTTCTTCGGCTCCCCGGCGGACTCTCCGCCGCCAGATCCGATTGTATATGACACCGGTTTCCTCTACAAGTTGCGCCGAAGGTGCCAGAAGGCATCGCGGAGGATGCAGAATGGCCGAGACTATCGCGGAGGGCGCGCCTGCGCGCGCGTCGAAGTTCAGCGGAGGGCGGGTGCGCTGGGGGATTTGCGCGCTCCTCTTCTTCGCCACCACCATCAATTATATCGACCGCCAGATGATCAGCGTCCTCAAGCCGACGCTGCAGGCCGAATATGGCTGGGACGAGACGACCTACGCTAACATCGTCTTCTTCTTCCAGCTCGCCTACGCCAGCGGCTACGTCGTCTTCGGCCGACTGATCGACAAGCTCGGCGCGCGTTTCGGCTACTCGCTCGCGGCGACAATCTGGGGCCTGGCGGCGATGGCGCACGCGCTCGCGAACAACGCCACCCATTTCATGGCCGCCCGCTTCGCGCTCGGACTCGGCGAATCCGGCAATTTCCCGGCCGGCGTCAAGGCGGTGGCCGAGTGGTTCCCGAAGAAGGAGCGTGCCTTCGCGATCGGCATCTTCAACGCCGGCGCGAACATCGGTGCGATCCTGACTCCGCTCATCGCCCCCTTCCTCGTCATGTGGTTCGGCTGGCGGGTGGCCTTCCTGTTCACCGGCGCGATCGTCTTCCTCTGGGTCGTGGTCTGGTGGACGGTCTACCGCCGTCCCCGGGAGAAGAAGAATCTGTCCGCCGAAGAGCTCGCTTATATCGAGAGCGACCCCGCCGACGCGCCCGGCGACGTCAAGTGGCTGCCCCTGCTTCGCCACCGCCAGACCTGGGCCTATGCCATCGGCAAGTTCATGATCGACCCGATCTGGTGGTTCTTCCTGTTCTGGCTGCCCAGCTTCTTCGCTCAGGAGCATGGCCTCAACCTGCTCACCTTCGGCCTTCCGCTCGCCGCCATCTACATCATCTCGGACGTCGGAAGCGTCGGCGGCGGCTGGCTGTCGTCCAAGCTCATCCACCGCGGCTGGAGCGTCAACAAGGCGCGCAAGACGGCGATGCTGGTCTGCGCTCTGTGCGTGCCGCCGGTGATGCTCGCCCCGGGCGTTGAGAGCGTCTGGGGGGCGGTCTTGCTGATCGGCCTCGCCACCGCCGCTCACCAGGGCTTCTCCGCCAACCTCTACACGATCCCCTCGGATCTCTTCCCGCGCAAGGCGGTGGGTGCGATCATCGGCATCGGCGGAACGATCGGAGCTGTCGGCGGGATGTTCATGGCCAAGTTCACCGGCTGGGTCCTCGACGCCACCGGCAGCTACATGCCGATGTTCGTCATAGCGGGGTCGAGCTATCTGGTGGCCCTGCTCGTCATCCATCTGCTCGTCCCGCGCATGGAGGAGGCGAAGCTGGAAGAGGCGACGGCCCACTGACCGCAACCGTCTTTGCGAGCGTAGCGAAGCAATCCGGTACGGCCTCGAAGGCCTGCTGGATTGCTTCGTCGCTGCGCTCCTTGCAATGACGAAGGGACATGCCGCAGGATCCCGCCTTCTACCTTTTCGCCATCCCGGCCGTGATCCTGATCGGCTTGGCGAAAGGGGGCTTTTCGGGCCTGGGCGCGCTCGGCACCCCGCTGATGGCGCTCGGAATGGCCGACCCGGTGCGTGCCGCCGCCATTCTCCTCCCGATCCTCATCGTCCAGGACGTCGTCGGAGTCGCTGCGTTCCGGAAGAGCTGGGACCGCTCCGTGCTTGCCGCCATGCTACCGGGAGCAGTGGTCGGGATCGGCCTTGGCTATCTGCTGGCGGCGGAGATATCGGCAGCGGCGGTCATGGCCGTGCTCGGCACAATCTCGATCCTCTTCGGAGCCTACCGGCTGGTCGCCGAGCGCGGCGGCCGGATCGCCGCCTCGTCGAGCTCGCCGGGCTGGGTCGGCAGCCTGTTCGGAGTGGCGACCGGCTTCACCAGCCAGATCGCCCATGCCGGCGGGCCGCCGTTCCAGATGTGGGTAATGCCGAAGCGGCTGGACCGCGACGTCTTCGTCGGCACCTCCGCCATTTTCTTCGCCATCGTCAACTGGATCAAGGTGCCGGCCTATCTGGCGCTCGGCCAGTTCACGAGCGAGAATGCGGTTGCCACGGCCGTTCTGCTTCCCGTCGCGGTGCTCGCCAGCCTCGCCGGCGTGAAGCTGGTGCGCAAGGTCGCGAGCGAGCGGTTCTACGCGATCGTCTACGTGCTGATGATCGTCGCGGGCGCGAAGCTGCTTCTCGACGGACTCGGCCTGAGCTGATCGGGCGTGGATGACACCGGTATCATTCGGTGCTAAGGCGCTTGAATGATCAGCTTCGCCCTCTTCGCCCTCGCCGCCGCCGCTTCTCCCGCGAAGGAGCTCGTCGCCTTTCCGGGCGCCGAAGGCGCGGGCCGGCTCGCGGCCGGCGGCCGAGGCGGGCGGGTGATCCGGGTGGTCAATCTCGAGGACGGCGGCCCAGGGTCGCTTCGGGCGGCGATCGAGGCCAAGGGGCCGCGGACGATCGTCTTCGACGTCGGCGGCACCATCCGGCTGAAGAAGCCGCTCGTCATTCGCAACGGCCAGGTCACCGTCGCCGGCCAGACCGCGCCGGGCGGCGGGATAACCGTACGCGACCGAGTCTTCGAGATCGCCGCCGACGACGTCGTCGTCCGCTTCATCCGCGCCCGGCTCGGCGACGAGAGCCGGGTGGAGAGCGACGCCTTCACCATCAGCCGCGGCCGGCGAATCATCGTCGACCATGTCTCGGCGAGCTGGTCGGTCGACGAGACCTTGTCGGCGGGCGCGCCTTACAAGGGGCCCGAAGACGATTTGCGCGACGTCACCGTACAATGGTCGATCATCGCGGAATCGCTGAAAAAGTCGGTCCATGCCAAGGGGGAGCACGGCTATGGCTCGCTCGTTCGCGGCGCCCACGGCGCGAAGATGAGCTTCCACCACAATCTCTGGGCGCACCACACGGCGCGGATGCCGCGTCCGGGGAATTACCTGCCCCCTTCGAAGGACAACGTGGGCCCCTTCTACGACTTCCGTTCCAACGTCTTCTACAATTGGGGCGGCGGCCACAGCGGCTACAATGCCGACGAGGGGGAGAAGGCGTCCCGCGCCGCCTATAATTTCATCGACAATTATTATCTGCGCGGACCCGATTCGAAGAAGGCGATCGCCTTCGACGAGCGCAACCCGATCGCCCGCGCCTGGTTCGCGGGCAACGCGATGGACGGGACGATTGTCAAGGACCCCTGGAGCCTCGTCTCCGGCCGCAAGGAGCCGGAATACCGGTTGGCGGGTCCGCTTGCGGTCGGCCCGGTGGCGCGGGATCCCGCTCCGCTGGCCTATGAGCGCGTGCTCGCTGGAGCCGGCGCATCGCTGGCTCGGGACCCGGTCGACGCGCGGGTGGTGGCGAGCGTGCGAGCGCGCAGCGGCCGCCAGATCGACACCCAGACCGAGGTCGGCGGCTGGCCCGAGCTGGCACCGGGAACACCGTGGACCGATGCAGATGGCGACGGCATGCCGGACGACTGGGAGGCCGGGCACCGCCTCGACCCGCGAAATCCAGCCGACGGCAATGCCGACCGCGACCGCGACGGCTATACCGAGCTCGAGGAATGGCTGAACAGCCTGGCGGCACAGACTCGAAAATGATCTCCCGCCGCGCTGTCTGCGCCGGCCTCGCGGCGGCGGCGGCTGGCGCGGGACGGCTCGGCGCTGCCCCGAGCGGCTTCGATGCGGTCGTGCGGAAAAGCGGCGGCACCCACGGTTCGCTCGGCGCGGCGCTCGCCGATGCGCCTGCTAGCGCGGGACCCTACCGGATCCTGCTGGGCCGGGGCCGCTGGGAGGAGAAGCTTACCGTCGCCCGCGCCGGCGTGGAACTCGTCGGCGAAGATCGCCGGGGCACCATCCTCACGTCCGCGGTGGCTGCCGGGAACGACAAGCCGGGTGGCGGCAAATGGGGCACGTTCGGCTCGGCGACCCTGACGGTGGAGGCGCCCGACTTCACCGCCCGAAATCTCACGATCGAGAACGGCTTCGATCATCCCGCTCACCTGCGCCAGGGCGGGGGCGAAGGCGCCCAGGCGGTGGCGCTGGCCCTCGGCAATGCGGCGGACCGGAGCCTGATCGACCGGGTGGACATCGTCGGCTACCAGGACAGCTTCTACCTGCGCGGCGGCCGGGCGCTGGTGCGCGGCTGCTTCGTCACCGGTCACGTCGACTTCATCTTCGGCGGCGCGGCGGCGCTGTTCGATTCTTGCGAGATCCGCTCGCGCCTTCGCTCGGGCGAAGGCGTGCAGGGCTATATCGCCGCGCCCAGCACGCCCCGCCACCAGCGCTTCGGCCTCGTCTTCGACCGTTGCCGGCTGACTCGCGAGGCGAACGTGCCGGACGGCTCCGTCTATCTCGGGCGCCCGTGGCGGGCCGGCGGCAATGTCGAGCTACGCGGGGCGGCTGCCTATCTGGGCTGCCGGATGGATGCGCACATCCACCCGGACGGCTGGGCATCGATGCACTATCGGGGCCCTGGCGGCTATCGGATGACGTTCGAGCCTGGCGATGCTCGCTTGGCGGAATATGCGAGCACCGGCCCCGGGTCGAGTGGCTCGCCGCGCCGACCCATCCTGCGGCGGCCGCAGGCCGCGCATTTCACCCGCGCCGCCCTGTTCGGCAATTGGCGCCCCGCCTGAAAGCCCAAGAGCTAGAGCATGATCGCCTTTGCTTGACCCGCCATTGCGAGGAGCGAAGGGTCGAAGCAATCCAGGGGCCTCGGAGGACGCTCTGGGTTGCTTCGCTTGCTCGCAATGACGGAGAATCGACTCTAGAAGATCACGCGCACGCCGGCGGTGATGATCCGCCCGGTGCTCGCATAGTTCTGGGTGACCGGACTCGCCTCGTACATTGTGCGGTATTGCACCTCGTTCGTGAGGTTGCGTCCCTCGAGGGTCAGCTTCAGCGCGTCGGTGACGTTCCAGGCGAAGGCCGCGTCGACGTTGAGCGTGTTCTCGGTGAATCCGAAATCCCCGATCACCGGCGAGTTGCAGGCCGCTCCGCCCGTGCCCGTGTTGATTCCGACCGAGCAGGTGCCGGTCGCGAGCGGAAAGCGGTTCACGTAGCGCGCCCGGTACGCCCCCGACACACGCGCCGACCAGGTGTCGTTCTCATAATAGAGCGTGGCGTTGAACGAGTGCGGCGAGGTGTTGAGGAACGGGCCGGTGGCGAAGGTGTTCTGCGCCGTCGGCGTGGTGCCGGTCCGGGTGGTGTTGAGCACGGTGCTGGTGAGGTAGGTCAGCTTGGAATCGATATAGGTGTAATTGGCCGTGATTCCGAAGTTCCGGAACATGTCGCCCAGAAATTCGAAATTGGACTGAGCGTTGACCTCGAGCCCCTTGATCGTCCCTCCCGGAGCGTCCTGGAACTGCCGGATCGCATAGACTCCACCCGCAAGGGTATATTCCCGAAGCGTCGGGCTCACCATCGCGGCGACGACCTGATCGTAGATTTCCGGCTCGAACACGGTGGAGAGCGGCGCTTCGCCGGCGAGCTGCTGCGGGAAGGACTTCAGGTCCTTGTAGAACAAGGCGATTCCGATGAGGCCGCTTCGGCCGAAATAGCGCTCGAAGCTGAGGTCCAGATTGGTCGAGCGGAACGGGCTCAGATAGGGGTTGCCGACGGTGACCGCAGGAGCGGTGGTGGCGTTGAGGCCGCTCGCGAAGGACGTCGTTCCGGGGGTCAGATTCTGGAGCATCGGCCGGGCCATCGTCTTCGACGCGGCGAAGCGGACCAGCAGGTCCGGCATGACCTCGTAGACCGCGTTCAGCGACGGCAGATAGTCCGTGTAGCTGTTGTTCGCCGTTACCGGCAGTCCGAGAACTCCGTCGGTGGCTCCGACATTGCCGCGCCCGGTGACCCGGGTCCGGGCCACTCGAAGGCCGATATCGCCGCGGAGCGGACGGCCGAACAGGTCGAACTTGTAGTCGAGCTGGACGAAGCCGGAGAGATCCTTTTCGGTGATCGAGTTACGCTGCCGCCCGTCGACGACCGCCCGATAATCGCCCCATTTGTTGATGCAGTTGCAGTCGATCTGGAAATATTGGCGGAAGGGATCGAGATCGGGAGCGTAGAAGCTCGTCGGGGTGCCTTGCGACACGGTGAGGCCCTGGCCGAAGCCTATCGTCTGGCCGAGATCGGTGATCTGGAGCCCGGCTTCCCTCAGGGTTGGATTGATTGCCTCGATGTCCTGGCTGCGGCGTCCCTGGTCGCTGTCGAAATCATATTGCTTGTAGGTGCCGCCGAAGCGGAGGGTGAAGCTCTCGTTCACGTCCCACGCGAAGTTGAGGCGGCCGACCTTGAATTCGTTGTCGACCCGGGTGTTGATGTAGCGGATCGCGCTAAGGCCCTTCACGAGGCTCCACTGGTTCGGATCGGCGACGTCGAAGCCGGGGTTGAACACCGGCATGATTCCTTCGCCGCGCTCGTCATAGGTGTAGCCGTCGCGATCGATGGCGTTGAACTCCGCGAACAGGCCCGTGCCGCGGAACTTCGACTTCGACCAGCCGGCGGTGCCGTCCGCCCGGAAATTGTGGCTGAATTCCTGGGTGAAGTTGATCGTGCCCTGCTTGAAGCTGGTCTGCCCCTGCTGGGAGTCGGCGGAGCTGCGCCAGTCGACGTCGTCCAGCACCAGATATTCGGCCTGGCCGGCGGAGTTGACGCTCGCCTGGCGGACCTTGGTGTTCGGCCGGCCGATGAGCTCGTTGTAGAAGCCGGTCTGGTTGGCGGTGGGAACGAAGCCGACGGACTTGGGATTGTTGTAATAGTCGAACGGATTGAGGTTGTTGGGATTCTGGCTGTTGAGGAAGCCCGGGAGAACCGTGCCGCCGTAGATGGCGGCGCCGCAATCGGTCGACGCGCTCGGGACGCAGTTCGGATAGAGCGCCACCCGGTCGGCATTGCCGTTGGTCGTGCCCGGCGCGCGCAGGCCGGCCGTGCCGGTCAGCTGGGCCCTGGCGTTGGTGCCGTTGCGGTTGAGGCCTACCGGAGTGATCGCGTAGGTGGTGTTCTCCTGCCGGAAGCGGGAATAGACTCCGTCGACGACGATCTCGGTCTTGCTGGTCGGACGCCACTGCGCCGTGAGCGTGGCGCCGAGACGATCGTAGGCGAGTTCCTGGCGCCCGATCGAAGGCAGCGCCGGGATGATGGTCGTCGGGCTGAGCAGGGCGTAGGCGGCGGGATCGGAGCCGAAGGTCGCGCCGGTGCCGCCGGGGCGGGCGAAGCCGAAGATCCCGGGATTGCCGGCAGCGATATTGTTGGTGCCGGCAATGAGCGAATTGCGGTAGAGATATTCGAACGCTCCGATGCTGCGCTGGTAGCGGTCGATCTGCTGCTCCTGGTCCTGATAGGCGATCGAGCCCAGGATCCCGAAATTGTCGCCGAGCCGCTTCGAGAAGAGAGCGGTGAGGCGGGGATTCCAAGTGCCGCCGTTCTCGCGATACTCGGCCTCCGCTCCAAGCGCGATCCGGTCGGTCTTGAAGGCGAGCGGCCGGCCGGTGACGAGATCGATGATCGCTCCGAGCGAGCCTTCGTCGTTCATCGCCGAAGTCGTCTTGGTGACCGTGATACCGCCGAACAGCTCGGAAGCGAAGGTGTTGAAGTCGAAGCCGCGGCTTCGGTTCGCGCCCGAGTCGGAGCCGCCGTTGCCGGACACGGCCTGGGCGTCGGCGCCGTTCAGCCGCACCATCTGGAAGTCGCCGCCCAGGCCGCGGACGGTGATGGAGCGGCCCTCGCCATTGTCGCGGTCGATCGAGACGCCCGGCAGACGCTGGATCGATTCGGCAAGGTTGGCATCGGGGAAATCCGCAATGTCCTCGGCCGTGATGGCGTCGATGATCTGGTTCGAGCGGCGCTTCTGGCTGAGCGCGTTCTGCAGCGAAGCGCGGAAACCGGTTACGACGATCTCCCCACCTGCCGCTTCCTCAGCCGCCCCGGTTGTCGCGGCGGCACCGTCGGCGACGGTTTCCTCC
>DASVTA010000527.1:0-2399 GCA_036387815.1 Allosphingosinicella sp. | reverse complement strand
TGCCGCCGGCGCTGACCACGATGTGGGTCGCATCCTTCGGCAGCCGCCCGATCTGGCGCAGGACCTCCCGTGTCACCGCTCCGTCCACGGCGAGCAGGCTCGACTTCCAATCGGCCGGCAGCTTCGCGCGCACCTGACGGACGACATCGGGTCCGCCGCGGACGTAAGCGGCATTGTCGAAAATCGAATCGCCGAGAAGAACGACATGGCCCATGGCCGTCTCAGCGGCTCAGCCGCCCATCAGTTCCAGCGCGGCAGCCGCAAAACGCCTTCCGGCATCCACTTCATAACCCAGGTAAAGATCGGGCTCGATCAGCTCCAGCTCGATCAGCTGCGGAGCCCCATCCAGCCCGCGGACCAGATCGACCCGGGCGTAGAGCAAAGGCTCCTCAACCGCGGCGAGGATCCTGGCCGCCGCCCCATGTTCGTCGGCGGCCGGCCGATGGGCCTCGATGATCCCGTCGAATTCCGGCTGGACCCGGAAATCGCCGGGCTGCGGCCGCTTCGCGATGGCGTGGCTGAAGGCTCCCCCGAAGAAGATCATCGACACCTCGCCCGAACGCTCGATCTCCGGGAGATAAGGCTGGACCATCGCGGCGCCCTCCGGACCGCCCTCGAGCGAAGCGCCCGGCGACCAGCGGATGGTCTGCCATGCGGTAGAGGAAATCCGCGGCTTGGCGACCAGGCGCGCTGTCTCGAACGCCTGCGCCGCCGCCTCCAGCACGCCGACGGTGAGCCGCTCGGCGAAGAGGGTGGGGACGACCGGCGCGCCCCGCTCCGCCAGCCGTCCCAGATAGGCCTTGTCCGAGTTCCAGCGAAGCACGGAGGCGGGGTTGTGCAACCGCACGCCTTCCCCTTCCCATCGGCCGACCGCCTCGGCCCATTGCGCGGGCGCGAACGGATAGCCCCACACCAGGAGCGGCAGGACGAGGTCGAATGAAGCGAGATCCGAAGCGTTCGCCCAGTCGCGCGCCTCGACCGCCAGCCCGGCTTCCCGCAGCGGCGCGGCGTTGCGGGCGAGCACGTCCGGCCAGCGGGTGCGGAACCCTTCGCTGGCCGGATCCGGAGTGAGGATCGCCACCCGTCCCGTCATGGCATGTTGAAGTTGACGCCCTGCGCCAGCGGCAGCTCGCGGCTGTAGTTGATGGTGTTGGTCGCGCGCCGCATGTAGTTGCGCCAGGCGTCGGAGCCGCTCTCGCGGCCGCCGCCGGTTTCCGTCTCCCCGCCGAACGCGCCGCCGCTCTCGGCGCCCGAAGGGCCGATGTTGACGTTGACGATGCCGCAGTCCGAGCCCGCCGCGGAAAGGAAGGTCTCCGCCTCGCGAATGTCGTTGGTGAAGATGGAGGAGGCGAGGCCCTGCGGCGCCGAATTGTGGGCGGCGATCGCCTCGTCGAGCGAGCCGTAGCGCATGACGTAGAGGATCGGGGCGAAGGTCTCGGTGAGGGTGACGTCGGTCTGCGCCGGCATTTCGACGAGGGCCGGACGAACGTAGAGACCTTCGAGGCGCTCCCCGCCATGGACCACGCCGCCTTCCGCCCGCGCCCGCTCCAGCGCCGATCGCATCGCCGCCAGAGAAGCCTCGTCGATCAGCGGCCCGACCAGGACCGAATCCTCCAGCGGATTGCCGACCGGCACCCCGCTCCAGATCTGCCGCAGGCACGGGACCAGAGTGCCGTAGATCTCCTCGTGGACGAACAGCCGCCGGAGCGTCGTGCACCTTTGGCCGGCGGTGCCCACGGCGGCGAAGGCGATCGCCCGCTCGGCGAGCGCAAGGTCGGCCGAAGGCGCGACCACCATTCCGTTGTTGCCGCCGAGCTCGAGCAGGGTCCGGCCGAAGCGCGCGGCGACCCGAGGCGCCACCGCCCGCCCCATTCGGGTCGATCCGGTCGCCGAGACCAGGGCCACTCGGGGATCGTCGACCAGCGCCTCGCCGGTTGCGGCCGCGCCCTGCACGATTTGGCTGAGATGCGCGGGCAACTCTCCGAACCGCTGCGCCGCCCGCTCGAACAGGGCCTGCACGGCGACCGCGGTCAGCGGAGTCTTCTCGGACGGCTTCCAGACCACCGGATCCCCGCAGACGAAGGCGAGGCAGGCGTTCCACGCCCACACGGCGACCGGGAAGTTGAATGCCGAGATGATTCCGACGACGCCGAGCGGATGCCAGGTCTCCATCATCCGGTGACCCGGCCGCTCGGTGGCGATGGTGAGGCCGTAGAGCTGGCGCGACAGGCCGACGGCGAAGTCGCAGATGTCGATCATCTCCTGGACCTCGCCAAGGCCCTCCTGGAGGATCTTCCCCGCCTCGAGGCTGACGAGCCGCCCGAGCGCTTCCTTCTCCTCGCGCAGGACCTCGCCGAACAGCCGCACGAGCTCGCCTCGGCGGGGCGGCGGCACGTTGC
>DASVTA010000526.1:0-2489 GCA_036387815.1 Allosphingosinicella sp. | reverse complement strand
GGTCGGGGGGGCCGCCATCAGGCCGGGACCGGCTCGGCGGCGGCCGCCGCCGCCGCCTGCGCCAGATAGGCGTGGAGCGCGGCCACCACCTGCGCGCCGTCGCCGACCGCCGAAGCAACCCGCTTGACCGAATCGGCGCGGACGTCGCCGACCGCGAAGACTCCGGCCCGGCTGGTTTCCAGCGGCAGGCATCCGGCCCGCGCTTCCGGCCCGGTGAGGACGAAGCCGCGCGGATCGAGCTTCAGGCCCGAATTGCGGAGCCACTCGGTGTTGGGATCGGCGCCGATGAACAGGAACAGGTGGCGGCAGGCCCGGCGGGTCTCCCCCTCCGAGCCGCGCTGCCGCAAGCGGATCGAATCGAGCGCCCGGTCCCGGCCTTCCAGCGCGCACACCTCGGCGCCGGAGACCAGCTCGACGTTGGGCAGGTTCGCGATCCGCTCGACCAGGTAGGCGGACATCGTCTCCTCGATCGGGCGGCGGGCGACAAGGGCGACGTGGCGGGCGTGGCTTGCGAGGAAGACCACGGCCTGCCCCGCGGAATTGCCGCCGCCGACCAGCGCCACGTCCTGGCCCGCGACGAGCTTGGCTTCCAGCGGCGACGCCCAATAATGGACGGACGAGCCTTCGAAATCCTCGAGGCTGGAGACTTGGAGGCGGCGGTAGCGGGCGCCGGTCGCGAGTATTATCGCGCGGGCCCGGATCGTTTCCCCGTTTGCCAGGCTCAACCGGCGGGCGCCGTCTTCGTCGCACTCGAGCTTCACGGCCTCGTCGGGGATCGCCATCTCGACTCCGAACTTCTGCGCCTGGTTGAAGGCGCGGCCCATGAGGGCCATCCCCGAGATTCCCGTCGGGAAGCCGAGATAATTCTCGATCCGGGCCGAAGCGCCGGCCTGTCCGCCGAAGGCGCGGCAATCGAGCACCAGCACCGACAGCCCCTCCGAAGCGGCATAGACCGCGGTCGCAAGGCCGGCCGGGCCGGCGCCGATGACCGCCACGTCGAACATCCGGTCGGGATCGATCGGCCCGACCAGCCCGAGGCAGCGGGCGAGGCAGGCTTCGGTCGGGTTGCGAAGCAGCTGTCCGCCGGGGCAGAGCACGATGGGCAGCTCCTCAGGCGCCACGTGGAACCGCTCGATCAGAGCGCGGGCGTCATCGTCCGCCTCGGAGTCCAGCTTCTGGTGGGGATGGCCGTTGCGCGAAAGATAGGTTTCGAGCCGGAGCAGGTCGGCGTCGCCCTGGCGGCCGACCAGGATCGGCCCTCCCGTGCCGGTTTCGATCAGCCCGACCCTTCTCAGGATCAGCGCGCGCATGATGCGCTCGCCCAGCTCGGCCTCGGCGACGAGCAGCGCCCGGAGCCGCTCGGGCGGGATCGCCACCGCCTCGACCGGCCCGCGCGCCCGCGCGTCGACCAGCGCGGGGCGGCCCGACAATTGCGCCAGCTCGCCGAGAAAGCCGCCCGCCTCATGGGTGACGATCAGCTGGCCCTCGTCGCCGTCGCCCGCGTCGGCGTGACGAGTGATGTCCACCTCGCCGTGCAGGATCAGCGAAAGCCCATGCCCGCTCTCGCCGGTCCGGACCAGCATCTCACCGGGCGCGTAAAGCCGCCGGCTGCCGAACCGGCTCAGGCGCTCCAGCTCGGCCGGAGCGAGCGAGGGATAGACTTGCGCACGGCGGCTGTCACGGTCGGAGGAAGGAGTTTCGCTCGCGGAGGTGGGTTCGGCCATCGCCAGGACTTAAGCGAGTAAGGCGCGCATGGCGAGCCGCTTGGATTTCTGACGGCGGCGCAGGCCGTCATCCCGGCGGAAGCCGGGATCCGGTGGAGACCCGCCGAGACTTCTCGTCCCGAGGTCCCGGCTTTCGCCGGGGATGACGGATCGGGCTGACGGGAATTCCTCCCCGAGCTTGCTCGGGGAGGGGGACCGCGGCGCGAAGCGTCGTGGTGGAGGGGTGATCCGGACCTGCGCCTTTCCCCTCCACCGCGCTTCGCGCGGTCCCCCTCCCCCAGGCGAGCTGGGGGAGGGATTGGGTGCCTGCCGGGAGCTCAAGCCGCCCGCGATTTCTCCATCGCTTCCGAGGCTTCGAGCCAGCGCTTCTCGGCGTCGGCGAGCTTCGAGCCCGTCTCCGCCAGCAGCTTCATCAGCTCGCTTATGGTGCGCCTTGCGTCCTCCGGGCCGGCGGAGGCGGGATCGAACATCGCGCGCTCGATCTCCTGCTTGCGCTTCTCGAGGCGGCCGATCTCGGCCTCGGCGGCCTGAGCGGACTTGCGCAGCGACTGGCCCTGCGCCCGCGCCTCCGCCTCGGCGCGCCGCTCCTCCTTGCGGTTGCGCTTGCCCGCCGTCCGGTCGCCACCGCTCTCCTGGTTCCGGCCGAGGATGAGGTCGGTATAATCGTCGAGGCTGCCCGAATATTCGCGCGCCGTTCCGCCGTCGACCAGCACCAGCCGGTCGGTGGTGAGCTCGAGCATGTGGCGGTCGTGGCTGACCAGGACG
>DASVTA010000525.1:0-3832 GCA_036387815.1 Allosphingosinicella sp. | reverse complement strand
ATCGTGAACAATATCCAGCCCACCGTGAGCGACGGCGCGAACAGGCCGAAGGCGAAGATCGGGGCGGCGACGAGGAAGCAGACGGCGGGAACCAGCGCATAAGCGCCCGGATTGGCGGTTCCGACCCGGTCGCCGATCCAGCCGCCGAGCAGCGTGCCGGCGACTCCGCCGACGAGCACGATCGATCCGTAGAACCAGCCGACCTGAGCCAGCTCGAGGCCGAAACTCCGGCTGAAGAAGCTCGGCAGCCAGAAGATGAGGCCGTAGCCGAGGATCGACCCGGAAGCGGCACCGAACGACAGCAGCCAGAAGCTGGGCTTTCGAGCCAGCGTCGCGACCACCTGGGGAAAGGGCGGCGCCGGCTCGCTCGCCTGCCCATCGGCGGTGTCGAAGCCGCCGCGCACCGGCTCCGGCACTCCGATCTTGACCAGCAATGCGGCGGGCAGGCCCGCGAGCCCGACGATGATGAAGGCCGAACGCCAGTCCAGATGGCTCGCGATCCAGCCGCCGAAGAAGACCCCGAGCGCGGATCCGATCGGAATTCCCAGGGAAAAAAGGGCCAGCGCCCGGGCCCGCCGCTCCTTCGGGTAAAAGTCCGAGATCAGGGCGTAAGAAGGCGCAACGCCTCCCGCCTCGCCGATGCCGACGCCCATCCGGGCCAGGAACAGGTGCCAGAAATTCTGGGCCAGGCCGCAGATCGCGGTGAAGGCGCTCCACAGGGCCACGGATACGGCGATGATGTTGACCCGGCTCTTTCGGTCGGCAAGCCAGGCGATCGGGATTGCCAGCCCCGAATAGAAGAGCGCGAAGGCGATCCCGCCCATCAGCCCCAATTGCCGGTCGGACAGCGCCAGCTCGGCTTTGATCGGGACGGCGAGGACGCCGATGATCTGCCGGTCGATGAAGTTGAAGATGTAGGCGACGAGCAGGATCGCCAGCACCCGGCCCCCGCCGGGGGTGCCTCGATCGTTCATTCCGGAAGCCCCGGTCGCCATCTTGTCGCACCTTTTGCTAGAACATTCGTCATTGCGAGGAGTGAAGCGACGAAGCAATCCAGTTGCGGGCTCGGCCCACTGGATTGCTTCGCTTCGCTCGCAATGTCGGGGGGCGGCCTCCTAGAATTTGATCGCGCCGGAAACCGTGAAGGTCCGCGGCGGGCCGTAGAAGGCGATGAGCGAGTTGCCGGTCAAGGCGCCGGGGAAGACATAACCGCCCACCCGGTAGCGCTCGTCCGTGATGTTGCGGGCATGGGCGCCGAGCTGGAAGCGTTCGTTCCCCGACGTCCACACGACGCTCGCGTCGAACAAAGCGTAGCCATTCTCGTCGAGCGTCGGGTTGGTGATCTCGAACAAGGAGTAGCTGCTCCGGAACGACACTGCCGGAGTGAAGGCGATCGATCCGCTGTCGCCCAGCCGGTGCACGTAGTTCAAGGTGAGGTTGCCGTTCCATTTCGGCGTGTTCTGGAAATTGCGCTCGTCGGCCAGCTCGCGGATGGTCTTGGTGACCGGATCATAGGACACGAAGGTGTCGAACTCGGCATGGGTGTAGCCCACCGATGCCGTCGCGGAGAGCGCCCGGGAGAAGACGGCACGGCCCTCGAACTCGGCGCCGTAGATGGTCGAGCGGCCGACGTTCACGACCTCGCTCGCGACCGTCGTTCCGACGAGGTACTGCTGGGTGACCTGCTGCCCCTTATACTTCGAGTAGAAGCCGGCGAGGTTGAAGAACAGCTTGCGCCCGGCGTTGCCCTTGAGGCCGAGCTCGTAGGCGTCGACCTTTTCGGGATTGTAGCCGTTCACCGTGTTCGGGACGAGAACCGCGTCGCCGCGCGGATCGAAGCCGCCCGATTTGAAGCCGTTCGAATAAGACGCGTAGACCATCAGGTCTTCGGTCGGCTTGTAGCTGATCGATGCGCGCGGCGTGAATTCCGTGAAGGTGCGCTCGTTCGTATAGTTCGTCCGCGGCAGGCCGAACGGCACGGCGGCGTTGTTGCCGAAGGTGGGGCTGCGGATGCCGAGGTAATTCTGGCGGAACACCGTCCCTTCGCGCTTGTCGCTCGTGTAGCGGCCGCCGAGCGAGACGGCGAGCTGGTCGGTCAGGTCGACGCTGACGTCGGCGAAGGCCGCGATGCTCTTGGTATCGACGTCGCCGGTCGTCAGCGTCGTCAGGCCCGCATTGCCGATCACGGTATCGAAGCCGCCCGAAGCGGAGTTGCTGATGTAGTAGAGCCCAGCGACGCCCTGGACCCGGTTGTGGTTGAAGAGGAGCTGGAGCTCCTGGGTGAACGCCTTGTCCCTGTAGAATGAGGGGATGTCGAGCACCGGCCCCGGAGTCCCGTCGAAGTCGATGACCGTCTCGGTATGCCCCTTGCGCCAGGCGGTGATCGACTTGAACGTCACCTCGGGGGTGATCTCGACCTCGACCGTGCCGGAGATCCCGGAAGTCTCCACATTGTTCTCGTCGCCGACGCCCGCGCGGGTGTCGTAGACGCTCGCCGGCGGCTCGAAATTGGCGAGGCCGGCATTGCCGACCTCGCGGTGGCCGTGGCGCGGGTTCGATTCGTCGTCCGTCTTGTCGGCGGCGACGCGGATCGAGATCGCGTCCGCGGGCTCCCATTCGAGGCTGAGCCGGGCCGCCCACACGTCCTTGTTGTAATGCTCCGCGCCGGTGAAGAGATTCTCGCCGAACCCGTCCCGCTTGTAGATGGCGAAGCCGCCGCCGATCGCGAAATTGTCCTGCACCGGAAGGGTGACGGTGCCGCTGAGATCCATCTGGTTGTAGGTGCCGTAGGCGCCGCGGACGCGGGCCTCGAAATCCCGGCCGAGCCGGCGGGTGACATATTTGATCGCGCCACCGATCGTGTTGCGGCCGTACAAGGTGCCCTGCGGACCGCGCAGCACCTCGACCCGCTCCACGTCGAAGATGTCGAGCACGGCGCCCTGGGGACGAGCCACGTAGACGTCGTCGATGTAGAGTCCGACGCCGGGCTCGAAGCCCCAGACCGGGTCCTGCTGACCGATGCCGCGAATGAACGCGATGAGGGTCGAGTTAGAGCCGCGGGCGATCTGAAGGGTCAGGTTCGGCGTCTGCTGCTGGAGAGCCGTGATGTCGACCGCGCCCTGGTTCTCGAGCGCTTCCCCGCTGAACGCGGAGACGGAGATCGGAACGTCCTGGAGGCTTTCCTCGCGGCGGCGGGCGGTGATCAGGATGTCCTCGCCGAGGAGGGCTGCGTCCGCTCCGGTGGTCTCCGCCGGGGCGGCATCGTCGTTGGCGGCCGCGGCCGTCTCCTCGGGCGTCTGCGGGTTCTCGACGCTTTGCTCCTGAGCCTGGAGCGGCACGGCGGCACTGATCGCGGCGAGCGCGGCGCCGGCCTTGAGAAGGGTGTTGAATCGGGTGCGGGTCATGGGCTTCACTCCTGGTCAAGCAATTGTCTGGGTTGACGGACTGGCGGCAGCATCGCCGCGAAATCGCGAAGGGCGTCGTTGAACAGGCGAGGCTGCTCGAGGTGCGGGGCGTGCCCGGACCGGTCGAAGGCCATCGACCGGGCGTCGGGAAGCGCCTCGACGAGGTGGCCGGCCGTATCGGCGCCGTAGAGGTGGCTGCGGGCGCCGTGGATGACGAGCGTCGGCTGCCGGATGGAAGGCAAAAGCGGCCGGAAGTCTTCCCCCACCAGGGATTCCCAAAGCGCCCCGATGGGCTCGGGATCGTTGGCCGCGAAGGCTTCGGCGGCACGATCGGCCTCGGCCCCCGGCGTGGCGAAGATCGCCTGGCCGGCGGCGGCGGCGAAAGCGGGGAAATCGTCGCGGATCGACTGGCTGCGCGCCTCGCAAAT
>DASVTA010000524.1:0-2950 GCA_036387815.1 Allosphingosinicella sp. | reverse complement strand
CTCCACCCTCATCCGCAGGGCGGGGGCACGATGAACAACGGCATCGTCCAGGCGCTCTACAAGACCTTCATGAGGCGGGGCTTCGCGACCCTCCGCTTCAACTTCCGGGGCGTGGGCAAGAGCCAGGGCGTGTTCGACAACGGCATCGGCGAATTGTCCGACGCGGCCTCGGCCCTCGACTGGGTGCAGCAGGTCCATCCCGAGGCGGAGACGACCTGGATCGGAGGCTTCAGCTTCGGCGCCTGGATCGGCATGCAGCTGCTGATGCGGCGGCCCGAGGTGCGCGGCTTCATCTCGATCGCGCCTCCGGCCAACATGTACGATTTCACCTTCCTCGCCCCCTGCCCCGCTTCGGGCATCATCATCCAGGGCGAAGGCGACGAGGTGGTGACTCCGAACGCGGTGCAGAAGCTGGTCGACAAGCTTCGGACCCAGAAGCACATCACCATCCATCATTCGACCATCCCGCAGGCCAACCATTTCTTCGTCAACGAGATGCCTCAGCTGATGAAGGCGGTGGACCAGTATCTCGACTTCAGGCTGGATCCGAGCTGCCCGATTCGTTGAGAGCGGCAGGGCCGGCGCGGCCGGTCAGCGCGGAGGCGGGTCCACTACGGTGACCGGGATGGCCGAGCTAAGGTCCGGCCGGCGGATCGGGGTCCCCCAGTTGATCAGCGACTCCTCCATCTCCCGCCGGGTCGGGCCCAGGTTCGCGCGGCATTTCGAAGCGGCGTTCCGGGACAGCGGCTCTAGCCGCGAGCGCAGCCGGCCGAACATCGCCTGGGCGTCGTCCGGCCCCGGCAGAAGCACGACCTGCGAGCCCAGCGGCTGGCCCTTGGAATCCGAAAGGTCCAGCGACCAGGGCCAGCCGTCCCAGAGCTGGGCGATGAGATAGGCCTCGCCGATCTTCACCGATGTGGAGTTGAACGTCGGCCGAAGCGACTTGGCGAGGCCGAGCGCGGGCCGCCAGATCTTGCCGTGTTTGGGGGAGTTGAAGCTCACCGAGCCCGCCTCGCCGCTCGGTTCGTCCTTCACCGAGATGGCGATCTCGTCCGGCTTCCACAGCTTCGCCGCGTCCAGGGGAATCCAGATCCAGTTCATGCTCTGCTGGGCTATGTAGCCGGGCTGGGTAGACCAGTGGACGTAATAGGACATCTCCCCGCGGCTTCCGTCGGGCCTGACGATCATGGACAGCGAACCGTGCACGTTCCGGTCCGGCTGCTCGGCGACCGAGCAGGTCCAGCTCAGTATCTCCCGTTCTTCCTCCATCGCCGGAGCGGGATCCGCGGCCAGCGCGGCGAACGCCAGGAGCAGGCTCATACCGTCCACACCAGGACGTTGCCGAACAGGATCGCGGCGGCGATCAGCATCAGCACGCCCTGCTTGCGTTCCTTGCGCTTGATCAGAAGGTAAGCGCCGCCGGCGACGAGGGCGAACGTGCCGATCACGGCGACGGACAAGGCGGTGGCGGCTATCGTATACATGGGATCGATTGTGCCACTCCGGCCGGCCGGAGGACAGGCCTCCCTTTTACGTTAGGTTAAAGCCTGGAGAGTAGCTTCCCCTCCATGCCCAACGGGGAAGCGAAACGGCAGCTGGACGAGGCCTTCGAGCGGATCGAGGAGACGATCCTGCCGAGCCTGTCGATGATGCTCGATACGCTGCTCGAGGCGGCGGCGCTCGCCCGGCCCGGCCATGACGGCGAGGCCTTCGCCGCCGAGCTGAGGACGCTCGGGCTCCAGCTCGAGGCGCTGACCCGCCAGGTCGAGGCGGCCTCCCCCGCGGCCCGGATCGACCCCGCCGGCTACCGCTGCGCCTCGGCCGCCTGAGCGGCGAGGATCCCGGCATAGAGCGCCGGATCGACGTTTCCGCCGGAGACCACGACCACCGTCCGCTCGCTCACCGGTCCCGCCTTTCCGGCCAGGAGGGCGGCAAGGGCCACCGCTCCGCCGGGTTCGGCGACGATCCGCAGGTGCCGGGCCGCAAAAGCCATCGCCGCCTCGATCTCCGACTCCGTCACCCATACGCCGCGGGCGCTCGAGTCGCGAAGCGCGCCCAGCGTCAGCGGCGAGACCAGCTTCGTCTGGAGCGCATCGCAGCGGGTCGGCGGCGCCGGCTCCCGGACCGGGACCGGCGCCCCCGCTTCAAGCGAGCGCGCCATGTCGTCCCAGCCTTCGGGCTCGACCGTCACCACCTGCGCGCGAGGAAGCGCCAGGGCGACCCCGGCCGAGAGCCCGCCGCCGCCGCAGGGGACGAGCACCCGGTCGGGCGAGCCGCCGAGCTGCGCTTCGATCTCCACTCCGACGCTCCCCTGCCCTCCGATGACGTCGACGTCGTCGAACGACGGGACGAGGGCCGCGCCCCGCTCCGCCGCCAGGCGGGCGGCGATCTCCTCGCGGCTTTGGCTGGCGCGGTCGTAGGCGACGATCTCGGCGCCCGCGGCCAGGGTGGCGTCGCGCTTCACCGCCGGGGCGTCGGCGGGCATGACGATCGTCGCCCGGATTCCAAGCCGCCGCGCGGCGATGGCGACTCCCAAAGCGTGATTGCCCGAGGAGAAAGCCACGACGCCGCGCTCGCGCTCGGCCCCGCTCAAGAGCAGCAGCCGGTTGGTCGCGCCCCTGAGCTTGAAGCTGCCGCCCTGCTGAAGGCATTCGGCCTTCGCCCAGACCCTCTCGCCCCCCCATTCGAAAGGCAGAATCGGAGTCGCGACGACGTGCGGAGAGACACGTTTCGCCGCAGCCGCGACACCCTCTGGCGTAGGCCTTCCCTCTGTCATTCAAACCTCTGATTTAGCGAGGGAAAAAGCAACTCTTTACAGGGGGGCGAAGCACCCATATATCCGCCCTCGCTGCCCCATGGGGACTTCCAACAACCGCAAGGCAGCCTCGTCGTCAACTACCGCCTTTGGAGGTCCCTTGAGTTGCACAAACATCATAGCGCGCTGGGGCTA
>DASVTA010000523.1:0-7194 GCA_036387815.1 Allosphingosinicella sp. | reverse complement strand
ACTTCCGGTTCGAATCCTGCGTCGGCACGGTGACGGCGGTGCGCCAGGTCCCGTGCATCGACATCAACTTCACCGACCCGCGCTTCCTGCGCGGCGACTTCAACGCGGTGGAGCGGGCCTTCCTGTTCGGCCGTGAGCGGGGAACCACGATCTACAAGCAGCTCGGCGGCGAACTTTCGACCACCGGCACCTTGTTCAGCCTCCCCGCGGGCGACGTTTCGGCCGCCTTCGGCGTGACCGCTCGGCGCGATTCGATCAACGACACTCCGGGCGAAGTCACCCTGGCCGACAACAGCTGGGGCCTCACCGGGGCCGGAATCACCGCCGGCCACAGCGTCACCAAAGAGGCGTTCGGCGAGCTCGAGATCCCGCTGATCCACAACACGCCGCTGATCCAGCAATTCACCCTCTCCGCCGCCGGACGAGTGACCAACTTCAAGGCCACCCGTTCGGACGGCCTGTCGGACACCGACAACGGCAACTGGACCTACAAGCTGGGCATGAACTGGCAGGTGACGGACTTCCTCCGTTTCCGCGCCTCCTACGGCACTTCGTTCCGCGCCCCGGCGCTGTTCGAGCTGTTCCTGGCCGACCAGTCCTCCTTCGCCCAGCAGCGCAACATCGATCCGTGCATCCGCTACGGTACCAACGTGAACGCGTCGCAGCAGCTGAAGGACAATTGCGCCGCGGCCGGCATCCCGGCGAACTTCAACGGCGGCGCCACGTCGGCCCAGGTCTTCACCGGCGGCGGGCTCGGCATCCTCGAGCCCGAGACTTCGACGTCGAAGACGGCAAGCGTCATCCTGACGCCCCGCTTCGGCTTCCTTCCGGACACGCGAATCAGCCTCGCGGTCGATTATTTCGACATCAAGGTCGAGGGAGAGATCTCGCAGCTTGGCGCCGGGAACGTCGTCGCGGGCTGCTACCTCTCCGACTTCTTCCCGACCGATCCGCTCTGCTCGCTCTTCTCGCGCATTCCCGCGGGCAGCGTCGGCCAGTTCAGCATCGCCGAAGTCCGCGACAGCTACATCAACGTGAACAGCCAGCGGAACCGCGGCATCGACGTCACGGCGAACCTCTCCCACAATCTCGGCCGCTTCGGGAAGCTCAGCCTCACCGGCAGCATGACCTGGCAGCTCGAGGACAAGATCGCTTTGTTCGAAGGCACCGAGGTCTCGACCAACGGCGAGGACGGCGAGCCGAAATATGTCGGCGATTTCAACCTGGTGTGGACTCTCAATAACGACTGGTCGTTCTTCTACGGCCTCGACGTCATCGGCGCCACTTCCGACCGCGAGGACTATGAGGCCGCCAACAACGACAGCCTCTGCACGCAAAACAGCCCCTTTTACGGCAACTTCTGCGTCGACGTGACCGCTCCGGCACGCTTCTATCACGCCGCTTCGGTGACCAAGACGCTGAAGAACTTCGACTTCACGATCGGCGTCAACAACATCTTCAACACCAAGCCGCCCCGCGTGACCACGATCAGCGGCGAGATCTCGACCATCGGAAACTCGGTCTTCTCGTCGCAATACGATTATATCGGACGCAGGGTGTTCGTACACGCCAAGGCCCGCTTCTAAGCGGCCCTGCCGGCACGATCGGGTGGGCGACGAAGGGTTTCTTTCGTCGCCCACTTTTTTTTGGGGCCCTGCCCGGGCAGAGACCCGGGCCTGAGCGCCCCCCGAATGAGGTTCAGTCCATTATGCCTGTCGTGAGTGTGAAGGCGGACACGCTGAACGAGGAGAACCGGCGCTTCGGCCAGACTCCGCTGAAGCAGCCCCTGTTCCTCAACAGCGTGCCGAAGAGCGGAAGCCATCTGCTGCGCAACATCGTGCGCATGTTCGTTCCGGTGGAGCAGCAATATTCCGCCCAGTTCATCCAGTGGCCGAACCTCCAGCAGCATCTGCAGGCCTTCGATCCGGCCAGGAACCATCTGAGCTGGGGGCACCTGCTCTTCTCGGACGCCTCGGCGATCGAGCTTGCCGGCGTCCGTAAGATCCTGCTGGTCCGCGACCCATATGACTGGGTGCTGGCCCGGGCGCGCTTCTTCATGTCGGAGGAGTTCAGCGGCAACATCAACCATATCAAGGACGGCAAGCTGTCCGTCGAGGCGCTGCTCAACCTGATGATCTTCGGCGTCTACCAGAAGGCTCCGCCGATGGCGGACATCTATGCGAACAATGCCGCCGCCTGGCTCGGCACGGGCGTGTTCCTGGTCCGCTACGAGGATCTCGCGGCCGCTCTGAAGCGGCTCGATTCTCCGGAATCGGAAGCTTATTTCCGCGCGCTGTTCGAAGCCTGCGGGATCGACCCGGTTCCGGCCGATTGGAAGGAACGGGTCCTGGTCGGCTCCGACCGCAAGCAAAGCGGCACCGCGCGCGAGAACCTGACCGGCCTCAGCGTCGAATTCCCAACGGAATTGCCTGAAATGCAGAAGCGCCTGGTGGATTTCGCGGCGCCGGGGCTTCGGGCCCTGCTCGGCTACTCCTGAAGCCGGAGCCGCAGGCGCTCCGGCACCCCTTGCCTTAATTGAGGCCGGTCTTGGTGCCTTCGGGGGGCCGCTCGCCGCCGCGCACGTCGTTGCGGAATTTCATCTGCGCGCTCCGCTCGGCCTCGGCTATCTCTTTCCACTCGGCCGCGGTCCGGCACACCTTGGGCGGCCTCAGGTGAGAGCCCAGGCTCGACCCGCGCTTGCAGAAACGCTTCTCCTTGGCAGGCGCCGTCTCGTCCCCCGCGAAGGCCGGAGGGCAGGCCAGGGAAGCTACGACCACTGCTGCCAAAAACCGCATCCCGCCGCCCCTCTTGCTGAAGAAAGAAACATTCCAACAGGTTGTAACACTTGAGCGCGAAAACCGCAACGAACGCCCGGTGGGGCGGCAAGACTCGCAAGCGCTGCACAGCCAGTCGGTGCAATCACCATGCGGGTTCTATGCGGCGGGGCGGATGGCAAAGGCGGCGGCCTCCACCTATGATCCCGGCCGGCCCGCGGCCGACGTCGCGGCGCCCGCCAGACTGAGGACGCTAAGAAAGTGGGAGGCACCGGCAACAGCATCGATCGGCTTGCCTCGGAGGCGGCGCGCCTGCTCGACTCCGATCCCGCCGCCGCCGCCGACCGGGCGCGCGAGATCCTTCGGATCGACGCCGCCAGCGGCGACGCGCTGCGGCTGCTCGCCGCGGCGTTGAGGCGCCTCGACCGGCATGAAGAGGCGCAACGGGCCGAGATGGAGGCGATCGGCGCTTCCGGCCGTATCCCGGCCCTGGCCGAGGCGGCCCGGGCCCTGGCCTCGGGCCGGCAGGAGCAGGCGGAAAATCTCCTGATCCCCCATCTGCGCCGCCACCCGCAAGATTCGGCCGCCCTCGTCATGCTCGCCGAGATCGGCTTCAGGATCGGCGCCTACGGGCGGAGCGAGGCCTTCCTGCGCAACGTCCTGGCACGGGCTCCGGCTTACTCCGCGGCCCGCCTGGCGCTGGCGCGGGTGCAGCTCGCACAGGCGCTCCCGGCGGCGGCGAGCGCGACGATCGATCCGATATTGGAGCAGGATCCCGATCATCGGGAGGCACTGATGATGAAGGCGTCCCTGCTCGATCAGCTCGGCGAGACGGAGCGGGCGGCGCAGCTTCAGGAAAGGCTTCTCCGGCTCCAGCCTGGCTCGCCGGGTTTGTGGATCGGCTTAGGCCACAATCTGCGCACGACCGGACGCTCCGGCGAAGCGGCGGCCGCCTATCGGCAGGCGCTCCGCATCGATCCGAGTTCCGGCGACGCCTGGTGGGCGCTTGCCGATCTGAAGACGGAAACCTTCGGGGAGGAGGACATCGGCTCGCTGAAACGATCGCTCGCGGGCGGCGCCCGGCGGAACGATGCCGCGCAGCTTCATTTCGCGCTTTCGAGGGCCTGCGAGGAGAAGGGCCTGATCGGCGAGAGCTTCGACCATCTGGCGGAGGGCAACCGGCTGAAGCGGGCCACCTTCCGATATGATCCGGAGACGCTCTCCGGCGAGGTCCGGCGGGCGGTCCGGCTGTTCACCCCGTCCTTCTTCGCCGAGCGCGGCGGCCGGGGCTGCCTCTCCCCCGCTCCGATCTTCATTCTCGGGATGCCGCGGTCGGGATCGACCCTGGTCGAGCAGATCCTCGCCAGCCATTCCATGGTCGAGGGCCTGTCGGAGCTTCCCCACATGCCGGCCCTCGCCCACCGCCTCGCGGCCGAAGGCGGGCCGGGCACCCTGCCCTATCCCGAGCTTCTGGCGCGGCTGGACGGGGGCCGGCTGAAAGCCCTTGGCAAGGAATATCTGGAGCGGGCGAGCGCCCACCGCCGCTCCGGCCGGCCCTGTTTCGTCGACAAGATGCCGCACAACTGGACCGATATCGGGCTCATCCACCTGATCCTTCCGAAAGCCAGGATCATCGACGTCCGCCGGCACCCGCTGAGCTGCTGCCTCTCCAACTTCCGGCAATATTTCGCGACCGGCCATCCTTCGGCCTGGTCCCTCGACGAGATGGGGCGTTATTATCGGGACTACGTGCGGCTGCTCGCCCATTTCGACGCGGTGCTCCCCGGCCGAATCCACCGCGTCTTCCATGAGGCGCTGGTCGAGGACAGCGAAGCCGAGATCCGCTCGCTGCTCGCCCATCTCGGCCTGCCTTTCGAAGCGGCGTGCCTCCGATCCCACCAGAACGGCCGAGCGGTCCGAACGCCCAGCGCCGAGCAGGTGCGCAGGCCCATCAACCGCGAAGGCGTCGACCGGTGGAAAGGCTATGAGCTTTGGCTGGGGCCGCTGAAGCAGGCGCTGGGGCCGGTGCTCGAACGTTATCCCGAAGTGCCCGAGACCTGGGCGGACTAGGCAGCGGGGTCTCCGTCGCCCCAGCGCAGGCTGGGGCCCCGGTGGGTGAAGAACGCCGGCGCCTTCACCCGCCGGGATCCCGGCCTCCGCCGGGATGACGAATTAATTCCCCGTGCCGCCCGTCTCCCACCAATAAGGCGCCCGTACCCGGGTTCCGGTGACCACCTCGTTCATCGTCACCGGATCGTAGAGGCGCCCGCCGAGCATGACCCGGTGGACCTTGTCGCTGTTGCGGATGTCCGCCGTCGGATCGGCATCGAGCACGACGAGGTCGGCGAGCTTGCCGGCTTCGAGGGACCCGAGGTCGCGGGCGTAGCCCAGCGACGTCGCGGCCGCGATCGTCCCGGCGCGAAGCGCCTCCACCGGGCTCCAGCCGCCGCGGACGAACGACCACATCTCCCAATGCGGCCCGAGCCCCGCCTGCTGGCCGTGGGCGCCGATCGCCACCTGCACGCCGCGGTCGGCGAGCTTCTTCGCCTCGCGGGCGGCGTCGTCGTCGACGAAATCCTCCTCGGGCGCCATCGTCCGACGGACGTTCTGGGCGGCGAGCAGGTGGGGCGGCGCGTGCCTCGAGAGCAAGGGGTGCTTCCACACATCCATATGCTGACGCCAATAGGGATCGCCGGCGAGCCCTCCGTAAGCGACGACCAGGGTAGGCGTGTAATTGGTCTTCGACTGGGTCCAAAGGCTGACGACGTCGTCGTAGAAGATCTCGGCGGGCACATTGTGCTCGACCGTCGCATTGCCGTCCTGGATGAGCGAGATGTCCATCGTGAACAGCGAGCCGCCTTCCGGAACGACCTCCATCCCCTCCCGCTGGCCGGCGGCGACGACCATCTGCCTCTGGTCGCGGCGGGGCTGGTTGTAGTTCTTGACGCTGTGGGCGCCCTGCGCCTTCAGGCGCCGGACGTGGGCGAGCGCGTCCTCGAACGTGTTGATCTCGGCATAGACGTCGGCCGCCTTGGCTCCGTAGACGATTTCTCCGGTCGAGAAGGTGCGCGGGCCGAGGATCTTGCCGGCGCGCTGCATCTCCGAGGCGGCGAAGATCTCGGCGGCCCGAGCCGACGGGTCGTGCGCGGTCGTCGTGCCCATCGCCAGGTTGGCGATCTGCGCCCAGTTCTGCTGCGGGATGAGGTCGTCCGTGCCCTGCGGGCCGTGGGCATGGGCGTCGACGAGGCCCGGGATGATCGTCTTGCCCGCGACGTCGACGGTCTTCGCTCCGGCGGGGATGCTCACCTCCCCTCGCCTGCCGATCGCGGCGATCCGGTCACCCCGAACCACGATCACTCCGTCGTCGATGATCCCGCCGTCCGCGGCGGCCATGGTGACGATGCGCGCGCCGGTCAGCGCCACGATGCCGCTCGGCCGGTCCGCCGCCACTTCCATCGACAGCGAAAGACCGGCCGTCGGGGGCTGGAACTTGGGTGCATTCTCCGCCGGAGGAGCGGAGCCGAACAGAGCGGCCGTGTCGACGGTATAGACCGTCGGTCCGGTGCTCCAGTGGAGGCGCCGCCCGCCGCCCGACCAGTGGATGAACTCGGCGCCCACGGCGCTGACCTTGGTGACGGGCAGCGGACCGCCCTTGGCGTCGGCCGCGACGTCCTGGGTCCCGGGCATCAGCGGCATGACGAAGGCCTGGTAATTCTGGCGGAAGGCGAGATACTGGCCGTCGGGCGAGACCTGATAGTCGCTGACCATCTCGCCGGTCGAATGGACGTGCCTGGCCTCGCCGTTCATGTCGGTGCTGACCAGCTGGCGCTTGCCGGCCGCGCTCGCGATCATGAACAGCCGGTCGTTCGAAGCGCCGAATTGCGGCGCCGCTCCGTCCGCGGTCACGCGCTCCGGCGTGCCGCCCGCGGCGGGCACGCGGTAGATGCCCGGATTCTCCGACCAGCGCGCGGCGGTGAGGAAGCCCCCCTGCCCTTTTTCGAAGACGATGGTCTTGCCGTCGGGCGAGAACTGCGGCCGGGCGTAATGGCCGGGCTGCGCCGTCACCTGGCGCGGCGTTCCGCCGCCCGCCGCGACGGTGCGGATCCGGCCGAGGCCGCGGTCGGTCCAGCCGACATAGACGATCGTCCGCCCGTCGCGCGACCAGGCCGGGAAAAGCTCGAGCTCTTCGTCATTGCCTCTGACCAGAGGCCGCGCAGCGCCGCCCGCGGCCGGCTTGATCCAGAGCCGCCCGAGAGTCTCGAACACCACCTGGCGGCCGTCGGGAGACACGCTCGCCCATCGCGGCATCTTCGTCTGGAAGCGGTCGGGCGCGACGTCGACCTGCGGGTGGATCGCGTCGATGACGACCCGCGTGTCGTTCACCCGGAACGGGATCTCGCTCGCGGCTCCGCCATTGCCT
>DASVTA010000522.1:0-6174 GCA_036387815.1 Allosphingosinicella sp. | reverse complement strand
CCTGCACCGCGGTCGCCCCGGCCTCGTGCATGTGGTAGCCCGAGATCGAACTCGAGTTGAATTTTGGCATATGCGTCGCTGTATAGGCGATCACGTCGCCCACGATCCGCATGCTCGGCCCGGGTGGGTAGATGTAGGTGTTGCGGACCGCGAACTCCTTGAGGATGTCGTTCTGGATCGTGCCGGATAGACGTTCCGGAGCGACGCCCTGCTCCTCGGCGGCGACGATGTAGAAGGCCATTACGGGGAGCACCGCGCCGTTCATCGTCATCGACACCGACATCGTGTCGAGCGGGATGCCGTCGAACAGGATCTTCATGTCCTCGAGCGTGTCGATCGCCACGCCCGCCTTGCCGACGTCGCCCGCAACCCGGGGATGGTCGCTGTCATAGCCGCGGTGGGTGGCGAGATCGAAGGCCACCGACAGCCCCTTCTGACCGGCCGCGAGATTGCGCCGGTAGAAGGCGTTCGAATCCTCCGCGGTCGAGAAGCCCGCATATTGCCGGATCGTCCACGGCCGCCCGGTATACATCGAGGCATAGGGTCCGCGCGTGAACGGCGCGAAACCGGGGAGGCCGGGGTCGATCCCCTCCACGTCCTCGCCCGTGTAGAGAGGCCTGACGTCGATCCCCTCCGGCGTGTGCCAGACGATATCCTTGCCCTTCACCTCCTTCGAGGCGGCGGCCTGCCAGTCGGTGCGGGTGGGCTTGTCGGCGCTCATCGAATTTCCCGAGTGCTTAGGATGCGGACGATCAAAATCAGGTCTTCGGCAAGCTGGTAGTCGATCACATACTGGATGTCAGTCACGGAAACGCGAAACGTGTTAGCCTCCTTAAGAGCCCGCCCGGGACACGGAGTGCGGAGCAGTTCTTCGCAGCGATCGAGCAGGCGGCTTTCGACCCGACGGGCCCACGCCTCGCTGCGTTGCATATTGAACTCGAAAATTCGGACGAGGTCGTCCTCGGCCTCCGTCTTGAACTCCAGCCGCACTATTCGGCGGCTTCCCCACGGAACCGGAGTCGTCTTTCCGCCAGATGCGCCTTCACTTCCTCAAGCGTGTAGGAAGGGCCCTGCATCCGCCGTCGCAGATCGGCAATGTCGTCACGAGTATAACGGAGATACTGCTGCAACGCTTCCTGCAGCAGTTCGGCAACGCTCGTTTCGCTGTTCCGTGCCCATTCCTCGAGGTCCGCCAGATCGTCAGAGGCAATCTCGAGTGGCACGGTCGTGCTCGGCTTGCTCATAGCGTCACCTTCTCGCTCATCCTACCAGTCTACTCCTGTCGGCGAGCGAACCCAAATTCGGTTATTGCACCTCTTTGGGGCTCTCCATGATCTCCGTCAGAACGCCGCCCATGTCCCTGGGGTGCACGAAGAAGATCGGCGTGCCGTGGGCGCCGATGCGCGGCTCGCCGAGCAGCTTTGCGCCCTTGCCCTCGAACCAGGCCTTGGCCTCGTATATGTCGGGCACTTCGAAGCAGAGGTGATGCTGCCCCCCGGCCGGGTTCTTGGCGAGGAAGCCGTGGATAGGGCTCGACTCTCCGAGCGGCTCGATCAGCTCGATCTGGGTGTTGGGGGTGTCGACAAAGCACACCTTCACGCCCTGGGCGGGAAGGTCGAAGGGCTCGTGCACCTTGGTCGCGCCCATGATGTCGCGGTAAAAGGCGATCGACGCCTCGATCGAAGGGGTTGCGACGCCGACATGGTTGAGCCGCCCGAGCTTCATAACGCCTCCTTCAGGCCAAGCTGGAAAAGCAGGTCCGCGGCGATGAGCGCCACCAGCACGAAGCTCAGCGCGTGGAGCGCGAGCAGAAGGCCGAACTTGCTCCCCGCCTCGTCCCGGCCGACATAGGTCCGGTAGAGCGGAAGCCGCCCCTCCCTCAGCCCCCGAAGCACCCGCCAGGCGATCAGCGGCAGCAAGGCGGCGGCGATGAGGCCGACCAGCAGGTCCTCGCCCGCCGCCATCAGCAGGTCTCCATGATCGACTTGCCGCCCGCCACCGAATAGCCGTCCGCGCCGCGCACATAATGCTCGCTGAACCTTCGCGATCCTGAATAGACGACGTCGAACGACTGGCCTTTGACGACGTTGAGGATCTTGCCCTCGATCGACCTTCCGGTCCCGTCCTCCTTCGCGCCTGTATCGTCATAGACGAGCGGGACGTTGGCGACCCGAACCGGCCCGCCGGGGCGAAGCTCGGTCAGGGTCAGCCAGGAGCAGGTATAACCTTGGCCGGTGCCGCCGCCCTCCGCGATCAGGACCGGCCATGTCGAGAAGCGCGGATTGAGGCTCCAGCGAGCGACTTGTCCGTTCGTTCCCGTCGCGACCGCGGCGGGAAAGGCCCGTACCACCTCGAAGCGATCGGCGACCGGACGCAGGTAATGGACGGCGATCTTGCCGGCGCTGGCATGGGCGGGATCCTGGACCTTGCCTTCGCTGATCAGCACCGGCCCGAAGGCCGGCCAGACCAGCCTCCCCGGAGCGAAGCGGACGTCCTCGTCGGCACCGTCGCCGGGAACCGAAAGCACCGCCTCGCCGCGGCTCCCGAACGCCGCCTCGAAAGCGCGGGCGAGCTGCTCCTCGGGAGCAAGCGCCCGCACGTCCGGGGCAGCCTTCGCCACGACTACATTCTCTTCGGCCGCGACATTCTCGGTCGGCATTGGCAGGTCGAGTATCCCGTCCTCCTCCGCCGGCCTTGCGAAATACCAGCCCGCCGCCACCGCCAGGACCAGCGCCGCCGCGCCGAGCAGGATCCAAAGCCGCCGGCGCGAAGGCCGCTCCGCCTCGTCACCGCCCGCCGCTTCCGCCGGCTTGGCGGTCCCCTGCCCGAGCAGCCGCCGTTTCTCCGCCTGGAACTCCTCGTCCGTGAGCGCCCCGCTCTCGCGAAGCCGCTGAAGCCGCTCGAGCTCGTCGTAGCGGCTGCTCATCCCGCCATCCCGGCGAAAGCCGGGACCTCGGGGAAACCCGCCGGGAATTCTCGACCTGGAGTCCCGGCTTTTGCCGGGACGACGAGGTTACAGCGGGATATTGTCATGCTTCTTCCACGGGTTCTCGAGCTGCTTGTCGCGCAGCTTGCGTAAGCCCAGCGCGATCCGCCGCCGCGTCGAATGGGGCATGATCACCTCGTCGATGAAGCCCTTGGAGGCCGCCACGAACGGGTTGGCGAAGCGCTCCTCATATTCGCGGGTTCGCTCCGCGATCTTCTCCGGATCGCCGATGTCCTTGCGGAAGATGATCTCGACAGCGCCCTTGGCGCCCATCACGGCGATCTCGGCAGTGGGCCAGGCGTAGTTCAAGTCCCCGCGCAGGTGCTTGGACGCCATGACGTCATAGGCGCCGCCATAGGCCTTGCGGGTGATCACCGTGATCTTCGGCACCGTCGCCTCGGCATAGGCGAAGAGCAGCTTCGCTCCGTTCTTGATGATCCCGCCATGCTCCTGCGCCACCCCGGGAAGGAAGCCGGGGACGTCGACGAAGGTCAGGATCGGGATGTCGAAGGCGTCGCAGAAGCGGACGAACCGGGCCGCTTTCTTGGAGGACGCGATGTCGAGCACTCCGGCCAGCACCATCGGCTGGTTGGCGACCACGCCCACGGTGCGCCCCTCGACCCGGCCGAAGCCGACGATGATGTTCGCCGCATGGTTGGGCTGGATCTCGAAGAAATCGCCCTCGTCCAGCACTTTGCGAATCAGCTCGTGCATGTCGTAGGGTTTCGCCGCGCTGTCGGGGATGAGCGTGTCGAGGCTGGGCTCGGCCCGGTCCCAGGGATCGGCGGTCGGCCGCTCCGGCCCGTCGTGGCGGTTGGAGAGCGGCAGGAAATCGAAGAAGTCGCGGGTCGCGAGAAGCGCCTCGATGTCGTTCTCGAAGGCGACGTCGGCCACTCCCGACTTGGTCGTGTGGGTGACGGCGCCGCCGAGCTCCTCCTGGGTCACCACCTCGTTGGTCACGGTCTTCACGACGTCGGGGCCGGTGACGAACATGTAGCTCGAATCCTTCACCATGAAGATGAAGTCGGTCATCGCCGGCGAGTAGACCGCCCCGCCCGCGCAGGGGCCCATGATCAGGCTGACCTGAGGCACGACGCCGCTGGCGAGCACGTTGCGCTGGAACACCTCGGCATAGCCCGCCAGGCTTGCGACGCCCTCCTGGATGCGGGCTCCGCCGCTGTCGTTGAGGCCGATGACGGGGGCGCCGACCTTCATCGCCATGTCCATGACCTTGCAGATCTTCTGCGCGTGCCGCTCCGACAGCGATCCGCCGAACACGGTGAAATCCTGGGCGAAGACGAAGACGAGGCGGCCGTTGATCGTTCCAGACCCGGTGACGACGCCGTCGCCCGGAAACTTCTGGGTCTCCATTCCGAAGTCGGCGCAATTATGCTCGACGAACATGTCATATTCTTCGAAGCTGCCCTGATCGAGGAGGACCGTGAGCCGCTCCCGCGCCGTCAGCCGGCCCTTCCTGTGCTGGGCCTCGATCCGCGCCTCGCCGCCGCCAAGCTCCGCGCGGCGCCGTCTTGCTTCGAGTTCGTCGATGGTCGTCGCCATGAAGTTCCGCTTGCACTGTTGCAGAGGGGGTTTTCCTTAGGCGGGCGGAGCGATGGAGGCAATCTGCCTCCCTGCCGCGAAGCGGTGGGGAGGGGGACCATGCGGAGCATGGTGGAGGGGTAGTTGCGCTGGACTTAGCGGTTCCGGCTCGAACCCACCCGTTCGGAGCCTTCTACCCCTCCACCACCTTCGGCGGCCCCTCCCCATCTCCGATGGGGAGGCATCAGCGCCCCTCAAATTTCGGCTGCCGTTTCTGCAGGAACGCCATCACCGCGGCCTTGAAATCCCCTGTCTCCCCGGCCTCGCGCTGGGCCACGCGCTCCGCCGCGAGCGCCTCGCTCAAAGGCACGTGCCCCGCCTCGCGCGCCAGCTTGCGGATGAGGCCCAGAGCCACCGTCGGCCCCTGCGCGAGCCGGGTCGCGAGCTCCACCGACTCCGAAGCGAGATGCTCGTCCTCGACCACCCGGGAGATCAGCCCCCATTCCAGCGCCTTTTCGGCCGGAATGCGCTCGCCGAGCATCATCATCTCCATCGCACGCGCCCGCCCGGCCAGCCGCGGAAGCAGCCACGTCGCTCCCGCGTCGGGGATCAGCCCAATGTTGACGAAGGCCTGGAGGAAATAGGCCGAACGCGCCGCCACGACGATGTCGGCGGCGAGCGCGCGCGAGCAGCCGGCGCCGGCGCACGGCCCGTTGACCGCCGCCACGACCGGGATCGGAAGGGCGAAGATCGCCTCGACCAGCGGATTGAAATGCTTCTCCAGCGCCGCGCCCGCGTCCTCGGGCAGGCCGCCGCCGGCAAGGTCGGCGCCGCTCGAAAAGCCCCGGCCCTCGCCGGTCAGCAGCAGGCAGCGCGCCCCGGAGCGCCCCGCCTCTGCGACGGCGGCACGAAGCTCGTCCACCGTCTGGCCGGACAAAGCGTTAAGCCGGTCGGGCCGGGCGATGGTCACCGTCGCGACGGCGGCGGGGCTCAGCTCGAAGCGGATATGTTCGTAGGCCATGGCCGCTTACAGCATTCCCGAGGGGCGCGCGCAATCTCTGCCTCCCCAGGCGTCAGCATGGGGTGGGGGACCATGCGAAGCATGGTGGAGGGGTAGATGGCGCCAATTTTAGAGCCTCCGCAATCAATCCTTGGAGGCGGTGCCAATTACCCCTCCACCACCCGACGGGTGGTCCCCCTCCCCATCTGCGATGGGGAGGCAGGATTAATCGCTCAGCGCGCCTTCTTCCGGCGCGTGCAGGCGGAGGCGGGCCACTCGCCTCGTGTCGCTTTCGGTGATCTCCAGCCGCCAGCCGGAGGGATGCAGCACGATCTCTCCGGCCTGCGGAACATGGCCAGCGAGCACCGTCGCCAGGCCGCCGAGCGTGTCGACGTCTTCCTCGACCGTGCCGAGCCGCGCGTCGATCGTCTCGGCGACGTCCTCGAGCTCGGCGCGGGCGTCGGCGTCCCAGATCCCGTCGTCGAGCGCGATCAGCATTCCCGGGGCCTCCTCGTCATGCTCGTCCTCGATCTCGCCGACGATCTCCTCCACCACGTCCTCGATGGTGACGAGGCCTTCGGTGCCGCCGAACTCGTCGACGACGATGGCGAGGTGGACCCGCTCCGCCCGCATCCGGGCGAGGAGATCG
>DASVTA010000521.1:0-1526 GCA_036387815.1 Allosphingosinicella sp. | reverse complement strand
ACTTGGATTCGAGGAAGCGGTAAGGCGGGCTCGCGTCGATGAAGCCGGGCGCGACCAGGCCCCACATACGACCCTTTTCCTTCTTCCGGACCTCTTCATACCAGCGGCCGATGGCCGCCCGGATGCCGCCCTCGGCCGAGGCCGCCGGCGTTTCGGCCGAGGCCGGGGCGGCGCAGGCCAGGATGAGCAGCAAGACGATGCCGCGCGCGGCGACCGGTGAACCTCTCATGCCTTCCTCCCAGCTTTGCGCAGGCGAAACCCCGCCGCCCGACGATGAGCGGTCGATCCCGGCCTTGCAACGGCTGAACGAACCGCCGCGGGCTTTCCCGTCCGGCCTTTCTCTCCCTTCCGACCTTGACTAGGAAGGCGCGCTCAGGCGCGAGAGCGGCAGCGGAGGATCTTTCGAAGCGGTGACGAGCGAAGTCCGCCAAATGCTTCTGCAGGCCAAGGCGTCCGGGGACGCGGAGGCCCTGCTTCGCGCGGGAGCCGCCGCGCTGCAGGCCGGCGCCTATTCCGAAGCCATTGTCCCGGTTAAGAATTTTCTGCGGAAGAATCGCGGCAATGCCCGGCTGTGGCAGTTGCTGGGCCTGCTCCATCGCAACCTCGAGGACCTCGCCCCCGCCGTCGAAGCTTTTCAGAAAGCGGCCGAGCTTCTGCCGGACGACGCGATGATCGCGCACGGCCTCGCCTGCGTCCGGTTCGAGGCGGGGCTTGCGGCGGCCGGGCATTTCGAACGGGCGCTTCGCCTCGCTCCGTCCGACCGGGGGATACTGCTTCGGCTGGCGGCCGCCCGGATCGCGGAAGGGCGCGGCGACTCGGCCATCGCCGACGTCGACCGGGAATTGCGACGGACGCCGCAGTGGATCGAGGCCCATAATGCGCTCGCCCGGGTGCGCTGGACGAGCGGAGAGCAAGAGGGGTTCGCGCAGAGCTTCGAGCGCGCCCTCCAGGCCGTGCCCGGGGACATCAGCCTCTGGCGCGCCTATATCGAGACGTTCCTGAACGCGCAGCTCTTCGAGCGGGCGCTGGCCGCGGTAGACCAAGCGCGGCGGGCCGCGGGCGCTCACTCGACGTTCGACGCGGCCGAAGCCGTTTCGAGATCGGAGCTGGGCCAGACGGAGCTTGCCGCGGCGCTCTTCCGCCGCCTCGCGCCGATCAAGGACGTTGCACTCGTCGTCTATTACCTGCGCCACCTCCTCAGAACCGGCCAGGTCAGCGAAGCCGCGACGATCGCCGGGAACAGCGCCCCCAACGACCCCACCAACCAGATCTGGCCCTACGCCGCGATCGCCTGGAGGCTGACCGGCGACCCCCGCTGGGAGTGGCTCGAGGGGGATCCGAGGTTCGTCGGAGTATATGACATATCGAAGAGCCTCCCGAGCCTGGACGCTCTGGCCGCCCGGCTCCGCGCTCTTCACCGCACCCTCAACCAGCCGCTCGACCAGTCGCTTCGCGGCGGCACCCAGACCGAAGGCCACCTCCTGCCGAGGATCGAACCGGAGATAAGGATGCTTCGGCGCGCCATC
>DASVTA010000520.1:0-1569 GCA_036387815.1 Allosphingosinicella sp. | reverse complement strand
ATGATCGAGCTTCGGCTGAAGCGGTTCGGGTGGGAGACCCGGCGGACCCTCAACCATTACGGCCAAGGCGGGGCGGCCGTTTCGGCGATCTTCCGGACGCTTGTCGACAAGCATGTGCCGGCCGACGAGCGGCCCGGCGAGGGGTGGGGGACGGACAGGTCCCCTTAGATGTCCTGCGGGTGACAGTCGCTTGCGGCGATCCCGGGCTGCCGGTGACCGCGCCGGGCCGGCGCGACGTCCCGTTGCTCAGCTTTCGCTTTCCATTAGAAGAGGGAGGCGCGGCTCCGGGCCTCAATCCTTGCTCAAAGCCTCGGCCTTGTGGGCAGCGCGCTTGCCTTCGTCCGTCTCGACGATGAATTGCGGATTGTCCGGTGAGGCGGCGACCTTGTGGCCCTTGATCTGCGTCGGCTCGGTCTGCTTGCGCACGACCTTGCCGTGCGCCTCGCCGCCGTGGCTCTTCCAGCTCACCTTGTCGCCCTTCGAGAATGTGTCGGCCATGTTTTCGTCTCCTCGGCCTGCACAGCGCTCGGACGGAGCGAGAGTTTCGCGGCGGCCGGGACGGGGCCGCAGCGCCGCCCGCCGGAGTCAGAGCCGCTTGAGAAGGACCGACAGGTTGGGCGTCAGCCAGCCTGGCCCGATCCCGAGGCGCCGCGCGGCGGCGGCGACGGCGCGGTAGGGGAGCGGCGCCCTGGCGCCGCCGCGCATCGCGGCCCGTGCCGCCGCCCAGCCGCGGCCGCCGTCGGCGAAATCCTCGTCGCTGAAGCCGGAGCGGACGAGGCGATGGAGGCGAAGGGGGCTCAGGCCCCGCTGCCAGCGGCGGCCGAACAGGCGGTCGACGGCGGACGGCAGGTAGTTGATGAGCCAGCGGCCCGAGTGGGTCTCCTTCGGTGCAAGGCGGCTGCTGGTTCCGGTGACGAGGAGGCGGCCGCCGGGCTTCAGCACCCGGTGAAGCTCGCCGACGATCGCGTCGAGATGGGCGGGCGCGACATATTCGAGGACGCTGTTGCACAGCACGAAGTCGAACTCGCCGTCGGCATAAGGGAGCCGGCGGGTGTCGGGGACGTGGCGGAGGGAGATGTCCGATCGGCCGTAGCGGGCGGACGGCGCCGCTGTCGCTCCTGCGTTGATGGTTCGTCTCCTGCCTGGGGGAGGCGAACCTACCCCGATCCGGCCCCGGGCGCGCGCGCCACTTGGCGGGGCCGGCTCCTATTGTCCCATTTCGGGCCGCTTGGGCCCGGAGAGGTTACCGGCGGGCCGCGCCGTCCTCCTCGTCCGCGCCCCCGGGAGAAAGGTCCGGCATCGGGCTGGTGACCTTGTTCGGCGGGATGCCCTGTGACGAGGATTGGTGGGCGAGGATGAGCCATCGCCCGTCCTTCTCGCTGCGTTCGAGGACGAAGGTGGTTGCGGCGGCGGTCTCGTAGGTGCGCTTCACCGCGAAGGCGTAGAAATAGCCGCGCTCCCACACCTGCACCTTTGCGAAAGTGGAATCGCGCCGGATCGAGTCGATCTCCCAGGCGAATTTCGGCGCCTGCGCCGCGAGCGCGGTATAGACTCGCGGAGGGGCCTTTC
>DASVTA010000519.1:0-4147 GCA_036387815.1 Allosphingosinicella sp. | reverse complement strand
ATCTTCTCCGGCATGGGGTCGAATCCCTTCATCCCGAGCGGGCTGGCATTGATGAGACCGAGACGGTCGCTCATCGCCTCCGGCGCCGAGTCGAAGCCGAAGACTCGGCCATATTCCCCAAAGGGCTCGACAAGCGCCCGCGCCTTGCGCCGATCGCGGGCGATCACGTCGAAGCGGTAGACCGCGGAGATGTCGAGCGCCGCGATAGCGGCGCGTGCCGCTCCGCCGGCGCCGATCAGGCACACGGGAGCCCGGGTATCCAAGCCTTCGTTCACCGCTTTTCCCACCCCGGTCATGTCCGTGTTGTGGCCGATCAGGCGGCCCTGCTCCGGAACGACGCAGTTCACCGCCTCGACCCCCGGCGTGCGGCACTCGTCCAGCAGCGGCAGAACCGCCTCCTTGTGAGGAATGGTGACGTTGCAGCCGCGCCAGTCCGTATCCCGCCGGCGTTCGGCGAAGTAAGCCGCCAGCGCCCCGGGGCCGATTCGGGCGGCGCGGTAATCCCCGGTGATTCCGAGCTTCCCGAGCCAGAATCTGTGGATCAGCGGCGACTTGGAATGCGCGATCGGATCGCCGATCACCTCCGCATAAGGGACGGGCATCACGACGGCCCTATATTCCTCCCCGAGCTTGCTCGGGGAGGGGGACCAGGCGAAGCCTGGTGGAGGGGCATATCCGAGTCCGTTTCACCCCTCCACCACGACGCTTCGCGCCGCGGTCCCCCTCCCCGAGGCAAGCTCGGGGAGGAATTGTTGCGTGGGAGAGGAAATTCATGCAAAAGCGTTGATCGGTGGACAGACTATGCTCAAAAACATCGCCCCGAAACCCCGCTCCGGCACCGTCACCCAGTCCCGCCGCCTTCGCCGGCGGATGAGCCTTCCCGAGATACTCCTCTGGCGGGAGCTGCGTCAGCGGCCCGGCGGCCTCAAGTTTCGCCGGCAGCACCCGAGCGGTCCCTATACGCTGGATTTCTACTGCAGCGACGCGAGGCTGGCGATCGAGGTGGACGGCGAGGCGCATGGGCGCGGGGAGCGGGCGGAGAAGGATTCGGCGCGGGATGCCTGGCTTGCCGGTGCGGGGGTGGAAACGATGCGGATCCCCGCGATCGAGGTCACTCACGATGTCGAATCGATTGTTCGCGCCATAGTTGCGCAGGCCCTGGACCGATTGCCGCCAGATCACCCGGCCAAGCGAGGCTCCCCCTGAATTCCTCCCCGAGCTCGTCTCGGGGAGGGGGACCGCGCGAAGCGTGGTGGAGGGGAAAAGCGGAGTCAGGATTGCCCCTCCACCAGGCTTCGCCTGGTCCCCCTCCCCGAGCGGGCTCGGGGAGGAATCGAGCGTGCGGTTCATGACTTCAGCAGACCGCGTTGGCGCAGGTAGGCGAGGAGGGGGAGGAGGGGCATTCCGAGGATGGCGAAGTGGCTGCCTTCGATGCGGTCGAAGAGCTGGGCGCCGGGGCCCTCGATCCGGTAGCCGCCGACGCTCCAGCGGATCGCCTCATATTCGCGGTCGAGATAATCCTCGATGAAGTCCGCCCCGAGCGGCCGCATCGTCAGCTCGACGCTTTCGCAGCCCCACCACACGCTTTCGCCGCCCTGGGCGATCACCGCGGCGCTGTGGAGCCGGTGGGTGGAGCCGCTGAGCGACTGGAGCTGGCCTCTCGCTTCCGAGCGCGAGGCCGGCTTGCCGAGCAGGGTGCCGTCGTCGCGCTCGAGGGTCTGGTCGGATCCGAGCACCAGGTCCCCGGCCGCCGCCTGGACCGAAAGCGCCTTCAGCTGCGCGAGCTCCTCCGCCACCCCGCGCGCGTCGAAGCCGGCGCCCCACAGCCCGGCCTTCGCCGCCGCCTCGTCGAGCTCGGCCTCGACCGCCTCGAACGGGACTCCGGCGGCTTCCAGCATTCGGCGCCGGGCGGCGCTTTTCGAGGCGAGGAGGAGCTTCACCGGTCGTCGTCGCCGACCGCCGCCGCCGCCGCGTCCATGCGCTCGTTGCACAGCTTGACAATGGCGAAGGCGGTCTCCTCGATCGACCGGCGGGTGACGTCGATGACGGGCCAGTCGTTGTCGGCGAAGATCCGCCGGGCGAAGCCGAGCTCCGCGTTGACCGCCTCTATGTCGACATAGTCGGTTTCGGGCGCCTGGTTCAGGGCGAGCAGCCGGTTGCGGCGGATCTGGACCAGCCGGTCCGGATTCGTGGTGAGGCCGACGACCAGCGGATGCCGCAACGAGAAGAGCGAGGGCGGCGGCGGCGCTTCGGGAACGAGCGGGATGTTGGCGACCTTGTAGCCGCGGTTGGCGAGATAGATGGAAGTGGGAGTCTTCGACGTGCGCGAGACCCCGGCAAGGACGATGTCCGCTTCCTCCCAATTGTCCGAGCCGATGCCGTCGTCATGGGCGATGGTGAACTGGATGGCGTCGACCCGGGCGAAATAGGCGGCGTCGAGGGCGTGCTGGCGGCCGGGGCGGCCGACCGCCTCCCGGCCAAGGACCACCGACAGAGCATGGGCGACCGGATCGAGGGCGGCGACCGCGTGGATTCCCCGGCGGCGGGTCTTCTGCTCGAGATCGCGGCGCAGCGTGTTGTTCACGAGCGTGTAGAGGACCAGGCCCGGCCGCCGCTCGACATCGTCGAGGACCCGGTCGAGATGGCCTTCCGAGCGCACCATCGGCCAAAGGTGCCGGCGCACCTCCACACCCTCGAACTGGGCGAGGCAGGCGTTTGCGATCACCTCCAGAGTCTCGCCCGTCGAATCGGACAGGAGGTGGAGGTGGAGCAGGGTCACGGGTTCGTCATTGCGAGGAGCGAAGCGACGAAGCAATCCAGGGGGCCTCGGAGGCCGCACTGGGTTGCTTCGCTTCGCTCGCAATGACGGTAAAGGAGCGCCTGTGGATAAGCATGTGGGAATCGCTAGCTCAAGCCTCCGGAGCGTTGCAAGCGAACGGTTTGCCCACGCAATCCGAATTTCGTCCACAGAGTCGCAAAGATTAAAAAGTTCCTGCGGCCAGGCTGTGGATAGCGGGGATTGACGGTTCGAATCCGCGGCCTTGCGCCAACGCCTGAGAGTCAAGCTGTTTGCAAAATCGGGCGAAGCCAATAAACCCCGCGTCGCGCCTTCCTACAACCTACAACAGACTCTCTTTATATAAGACTCTTATAGAGAGTAGAGCGGAGCACTCACTCGTCATGGCCGTCGCCGACAAGCCTCTGCTCGCCGTCCTGAAGGGCCGAAAACCGGAGAAAACTCCCATTTGGCTGATGCGCCAGGCCGGCCGCTACCTGCCCGAATACCGGGCCTTGAGAGCGGCGAAGGGCGGCTTCCTGGACCTGGTCCAGGATCCGGAATCGGCCGCGGAGGTGACCCTCCAGCCGCTCCGCCGCTTCGGCTTCGACGGCGCGATCCTGTTCTCGGACATCCTCATGGTGCCCTTCGCTCTGGGCCAGGACCTGCGTTTCGAGGCGGGGGAGGGTCCGCGGCTTTCGCCGCCGCTCGTCGACTCGGCGCTCGCCGGGCTCGACTCGGCCCGGGACCGTTTGGACCCCGTCTACGCAACTGTGGAGAAGGTTTCGAGCTGTCTCCCGGAAGGCACGACTTTCCTGGGTTTCGCCGGCAGCCCCTGGACGGTCGCCACCTATATGGTCGCGGGCCAGGGCAGCAAGGACCAGGGCGAGGCGCGAAGGCTCGCCTACGGTGATCCTGGTGCCTTCCAGGCCATCGTCGACGCCATTTCCGGGCTGACCGTCGACTATCTCTCGCGCCAGGTGGAGAGCGGCGTCGAGGCGGTGCAATTGTTCGACAGCTGGGCTGGAAGCCTGTCTCCGGCGCAGTTCGAACGGTGGGTGATCGCGCCCACCGCCGCTTTGGTCGCGGCCTTCAAGGCGCGGCACCCTGAAACGCCGGTGATCGGCTTTCCGAAGGGCGCGGGCGGCAAGCTCGCGGCTTATGCGAACGAGACGGGCGTCGACGCGATCGGGCTGGACGAGACGGTGGATCCGGCCTGGGCCCATCGCGTCCTGCCCGAGGGGCTGCCGGTCCAGGGCAATCTCGACCCGCTGGCCCTGATCGCCGGCGGCGAGGCGCTTGAAACCGCGGTGGCGCGCATCCTATCTAGCCTTTCGGGGAGACCGCATATCTTCAACCTGGGGCATGGCA
>DASVTA010000518.1:0-1967 GCA_036387815.1 Allosphingosinicella sp. | reverse complement strand
TTCCACGGGCAGCAGGTAATGCGGCGGGCGGCGGCGCGCCGGCGGATCGCCCGGGCGCCGGGCCGGCCCCGGCAGCTCCGCGAGGCGCCGCTCCAGGCGCGACTGGAAGGCCCGGGTGCCCGCGAGCGCGGCCAGGTCCCGGGCCTCCTCGCCGAAGGCCAGCGCGCGGTCGGACTGGTGGAGGGCGGACTGCATCAGGCTCGCCGAGCGCCGCCGCTGGTCCTGCTCGAAGCGGGCGAGGGCGATCCGGCGCTGCTGGAGGTCGCGGCGGCCCGAGCCGAGCTGGAGGACCGCCTCGCGCGCCTGGCGGCGAAGCCGTTCGCCCTTCGCCATTTCGGCGCGGACTCCGGCGGTGCGGGCGCGGATCGCGGGCAGCGAGGAGGCGAGCAGCGCCCGGACGTGGACGACCTCGTTAAGCGAGCCGGGCCGGATCAGCGCCAGGGCCGGCGGGCGCCGCGCCATGGTCTGGAGCGCGGCGGTGAGCCGGATGAGCGAGCCCTGGCTCGCGGCGAGGCGGGCGCGCTGCTCGGCGCTCAGCCGCTCGATCAGTGCGATCCGGGCCTGGGCCGCGGTGATGTCGGCCTCCGCGGCCTCGATTCGGCCGGCGAGGGCCGCCGCTGCGGCATTGGCCCGGGCCGCCTCGCCGGTGGCGCGCCGCGCCTCGCGCTCGAGCTGATCGGAGCGCCGCTTGGCGACCGCCGCTTCCCGCTGCGCCTCGGCGAGGGTCGGCGGCGCCTGGGCGACGGCGAGATCGCCGAGCAGGAGGGAAAGAGCAATGGCGAGAATGACTCCCCTCCCTGGAAGGGAGGGGTTGGGGGTGGGTAGCCGAGCGAAGCGAGACTGCCTGCTGACTCGGAGTTTCGGCCGCCTTCGGCGGACCCACCCCCAGCCCCTCCCTTTCAGGGAGGGGAGAATGTTTGCGTGCCACTCCATCTCCTCATCCTTCCCTGTGATAGGGGTGGTTGGCAAGGATCGAGGTCGCTCGCCAGAGCTGCTCGGCGAGCATCGCCCGGGCGAGGAGGTGGGGCCAGGTCGCCCGGCCGAAGGAGAGGAGCAGGTCCGCGCCGCTCCTTTCCCCGTCCGAGAAGCCGTCCGCGCCGCCGATCAGGAAGCGAGCCTCGCGGCGGCCCTCGTCGCGCCAGCGCTCGAGGCGCCTGGCGAAATCGGTGGAGCCGAGCACCTCGCCTTTCTCGTCGAGGAGGACGGTGACGCTGTTCTCGACCGCTGGCGGGAGCCGGCCGCCGCTCTCGGGCAGTTCGGTGATCTGCGTCGGCCAGGACAGGCGTTTGAGATAACGCTCGACCAGCTCCGCCTCCGGGCTCCGGCCGATCTTGCCGCGCGCGATGATGTGGAGCTTCATCGTTCAGGCCGTCATTGCGAGGAGCGAAGCGACGAAGCAATCCAGCGGGCGGAGGCGCAGCACTGGATTGCTTCGCTTCGCTCGCAATGACGGTAGCGACTCTTAACCCGCCGCCTTGGCCGGCGCCGGGGGCGCTCCGGCATCCCCTTCGAACGCCCACATCCGCTCCAGATTGTAGAAGCTTCGCACCTCGGGACGGAAGATGTGGACGATCACGTCGTCCGCGTCGATCAGAACCCAGTCGGCGACCGGAAGCCCCTCGACCCGGATGCTCCGGCCGAGCTCCTGCTTGATCCGCTCGCCCAGCTTCTGCGCCATGGAGGCGACCTGACGGGTCGAGCGGCCCGAGGCGATCACCATGTGATCGGCGATTGCGGACTTGCCCGCCAAAGGGATGGAGACGACGTCCTGGGCCTGATCGTCGTCGAGCGAGCGAAGCACAAGGCTGTGCAGGGCTTCGATCTTCTCATTCGCTCCGCCCGTGGGCGGAACCGGTGCATTAGCGGGCAAACGGCCTCCTCAAGTCACGAGCCGCCGCGTTACGCCGTCGCGCAGGGCCCGGGGGTTGAACGAATAAGCTTCCGATTGGTGCCAGTTGGGATCGGCG
>DASVTA010000517.1:0-1945 GCA_036387815.1 Allosphingosinicella sp. | reverse complement strand
AGCGCACGGGCCAGGTTCACCACCCGGACCCAGGGAACCGTCTCCAGAGCCCCGCTCGCGGCCTTGGCGAGAGCGCCGGATTCTGGCGGCGCGTGCCGGTCCTGAGTGACCAAAGCGAGCGCGTCGAAGGCGGCGGCCGAGCGCAGGATGGCGCCCACGTTGTGGGGGTCGGTGACCTGGTCGAGGACCAGCAGGGGGCGCCTTTCCGGCGCGTCCTGCAGGACATCGACCAGGAGCAGGTCGTCGAGCCGCTCGACCTCTATGACCAGCCCCTGGTGAGGCGCATCGCGCGGCACCAGCCGGCCGAGGTCGGCGGGGTCGGCGAAGGTGAAAGGTACGTCTTTGGGAAGCTCGATCTCGACCGCCGCCTCGCGCGTGGCCCAGATCCGGACCACCTCGCGGCCGGGGTTGGCGAGCGCGGCCTCGACCGCGTGGCGCCCCCAGAAGCGGGGGCGGTTCTCGGGCTTGGAGGCGGTACGGGCTTTGCGGCGCATGGAAAACGCCATGGCGGGACGGGAAGCGGCTGGCAAGCGGGCGGCGCCCGATGCCGTTCGGACCGGATTGATCCAAGTTACCCCCGATATCCCCGTTATCCACAGGCCCCCTACCCGATTCATCGCTGGCGCGAGTCGGCCGGGGGTGGCACTTTCCTTTGTGTGGCAGGGAGCGGTCTTCCGGAAACGGAAGTGAAGCTACCGGCCGCGGCCCCCGCGGAAGAGCGGCGGAAGTTCGCGAGAACGGACGCCGAGCCAGGCAGGGTCCGGGCAACCGGAAGGAAGAAGCGCGAGGCAGCGGCGCAAGCCAAGGCCGAACCCACTTTCCTTCGAGGGTCCGGCGGAACCTGAGGCCTTCGGGCGGAAGGAACCGCGAAAGGACATCGAAGAAGCCTCGCTTCATCGAAGTCCGACAGGGAACCGGAATTCGGAAAGCCGCAAGGCCCATGAAGGAAGGAACCCGCCAGGGAACCGAAGCCGGCCGCAAGGCGGGGCGCGGGACCCGCAGGAACCGGAACCGGGCCAGCGATGGCTCCGCGAAGGAACCTGAGGGACCGACCGGGGCCGCGAGGCCTCGGCCGGAACCTCCCTGGGAAAGCAAGCCAGGCCTTCGGGCAAGACGAACGGACCTAGGGACAGTGGAGGCCGGCGGAAGCGCCGGCCTCCATTTCGTTTTGGGGTGCACCTTTCACCGTCACGCCAGCGGCGGCTGGCCCGCGCAGCAATTCGTCATCCCGGCGAAAGCCGGGACCTCCGGTCGAGAAGTCTCGGCGGGTCTCCCCGAGGTCCCGGCTTTCGCCGGGATGACGGAGAGCAGCCTACGCCCTGCCCTCTCCGCCCGGGCTCGCGGTTCCGCTCGGGCTTCGTCCGACGTCGCCGCCGCCGAGATCGCCTTGGTCGCCCGGCGTTCCGGAGCCGATATCGCCGCGTCCGGCGCCCTGGCCGATCGCCTCGGCGCCGGTGCCGCCGCCGCTCGAGCGCGCGGTGGCCGACGCTTCATCCGCGAGCGCGCCCGAAGCGTCGCCAAGCGCCGCGGCTTCCGCCGCGATCGCTCCATCCTCGCCTTCCCTCATTCCCAGCGGAACTCCCGCCCGGGTGCCGCCGGTGCCGCCGAGCGTCCCGCCCGAAGGCTCACCGCGGCCGGCGATCGTGCCGCCGCCGCTCGATCCTCCGGCGCCGCCGATATCCTCGGGGTCATGATCGGCCAGTGCCGCTTCGTTGAGGCCGTTGCCGATGTCCGGCTGCCGCTCCCGTTGATCCATCGCGCACGCTCCTGATGAAAGATATCTACCTTCGCCAACGGCCTCGCGCTCGGCCTGTTCCGTCAGGAAGCGGGCGGAGCGAGCACCGAGCGCAGCAGGGTCCTTGCGAGCCGCTCGCCGGCGCCGGGCGGAAGGGCGGCCACCGCCTCGTGCATTGCGGCGGCGCCTCGGCACAGATGCTCCGGGCCG
>DASVTA010000516.1:0-4594 GCA_036387815.1 Allosphingosinicella sp. | reverse complement strand
AATCTTGCCTGGGCCTATTCCCAGACCGGCGATTACGAGCGCGCCCTTCCGCTCGCCCGCCGGGCGTGGCAGCTGGAACCGAACAATCCCGCGACCGCGGACACGCTCGGCTGGCTCCTGTTCAGGAGCGGCAAGGACCGGATGGGCGGCCTCGCCTTGCTTGAGCGGGCCGCCAAGGGCGCCCCGACCGACGAGGACATCCGCGCCCATCTGAGGAGCGCGAAGGGCGGGTAGCTTTTTTCCCCTCTCCCGTCCTTACGGGAGAGGAGGGGCCCAAGCCGAAGGCTTGGGAGGTGAGGGTCTTTCCGACTGTGGGGTACAGACCCTCACCTCCCACCGCTTCGCGGCGGGCCCCTCCTCTCCCGCGTAAAGCGGGAGAGGGGTTTCACACAGCTACACCAGCAGCAGGAAGCCGTTCAGGGTCAGCAGCGCTCCAAGCGCTCCCATGGCGGCGGAGAGGATCAGGATCCAGCGGTTGACCGCGAGGATCGCCACGGACCCCAGCACCAGGGCGAGCTGGAGCAGCACTTCCGCGAAGTCGAAATTGTTGTCGCGCCGGGCCGCCTGCTCGAAGGCGGATTCGAAGCCCTTGGCGCGGGCGGAGAGCTCCTTCTTGCCTTCGCCTTTGGAAGGGTCGTTCGCGTCCGGCTCGCTGTCGTAGCGGGCGATGGTCGCCTCATACTCCTTGAGCCGGACCTCGGCCGAAGGGCGCTCGGCGGCCGGGACGATCCCGGCGGCGAGCGAGGTCTTCAGCTTCTCGGCCTCGATCTTGTACATCGTCTGGCGCACGTTCTTGGCCTGGTAGAAGGCCCAGGTGTCGCTCGCCTTGATGTTGTTCTCGATCATGTCGTCGGTCGCGTTGCCGCCGCCGAGGCCGCCGATGGCCAGCACCGCGGCAAGGACGGCGATGAGCAGGGCCGCCCGGTTCCGAAAGCCTTCGGCGGCCTCGTTCTCGGCCCTGTCCTCATGGATCTCGGCAATCAGATCGGCGGCGTCGGTCGAATCCATCCCTGTTTTCCCCCCGGAATTTCGAGCTGGCTCGCAAATTTTTCGGTTCAAGTCGAGCGCCTACGTCCCCGTCATCGCGAGGAGCCCTTCGATGCCGCCTGCGGCGACGCTCAGGATAAACTGCCGCTTCGCGGCAGCGACGCGGCAATCCAGCGGGCGGCGGAGGCCGCTCTGGATTGCTTCGCTTCGCTCGCGCTGACGGATGCAGGGGCCTTGCCGAACGCCGTCGCTGATGTAGAGCAGCGGTTCGACATCAAAGGGGGAATGCTCATGAAACCGGCCCGGTTCGCCGCCCTGCTCGCCCTTCCGCTCGCCGCCGCGGCGGCCCCCGCCGCGGAACGGCCGAAGCTGATCGTCGCCATCTCGGTGGACCAGTTCTCGGCCGATCTTTTCAGTCAGTACCGGCAGCGCTTCGACGGCGGGCTTCAGCGGCTTTCCGAAGGTGTGGTCTTCCCCAACGGCTATCAGGGCCACAACGCCACCGAGACCTGCCCCGGCCATTCGACCATCCTCACCGGATCGCGGCCGGCTCGGACCGGGATCATCGCCAACAACTGGTTCAACCCCGCCGCGGCGCGGGAGGACAAGGGCGTCTATTGCTCCGAGGATCCGAGGGTCCCGGGGAGCAGCTCCAAAGGCGGGCAATATACCGTCTCCTCTTATCATCTCCGGGTCCCGGCGCTGGGCGACCATATGAAGCGCGCCAACCCCGCCAGCCGCGTGGCGGTCGTCTCGGGCAAGGACCGGGCCGCGATCATGATGGGCGGCTACCGGCCGGATCAGCGCTGGTGGTGGGATCATGACGCCAAGGCTTTCGTCAATCCCGGAGCGCCCGGCACTCCGCGCGCCGTCGCCGGCGCCAATGAAGGCGTGAAGGACGCGCTTTCCCGCGCCCGCTCCGCCCGCGACCTTCCAAGGGTTTGCGAGCCGCACAGCCGGGCGGTGCCCGTGGCCGGCGGCGGCAAGCCGGTGGGCGCGGGGCGCTTCGCCCGCGAGGCGGACGACAAGAACGGCTTCCGCGCCTCGCCGGACTTCGATCGGGCGACGCTCGACCTCGGCGACGCACTCCGGCGCGAGATGAAGCTGGGCGAGGGCCCGGCCACCGACCTGCTCATCCTCGGCCTCTCCGCGACGGACTATGTCGGCCATACCTTCGGCACCCAAGGCAGCGAAATGTGCCTCCAGCTGATGGCTTTGGACGAGGCGCTGGGCGGCTTCTTCCGGACGCTGGATGCGACCGGGATCGACTATCTCGTCATGCTCACCGCCGACCATGGCGGCCACGACATTCCCGAGCGGCACCGCGAGCATGCCGCCGGCGACGCGATGCGGGTCGATCCCGCGCTCAACGCGGGCAACCTCGCCAAGACGCTTGCCGCCCGGCTGAATCTGAAGGGCGATGTCCTCTACGGCGACGGGGCGTTCGGCGACATGTATGTCGACCGCAAGCTCACCGCGGCGCAGCGGGCGCGGGTGCTCCGCGAGGCGATCGCGACCTACAGGCGCCATCCGCAGGTGGCGGCGGTGTTCACCAAGGCGGAGCTGGCGGCGGCGCCGGCGCCCAAGGGCAGCCCGGACAATTGGAGCCTTATCGAGCGGGCCAAGGCGAGCTTCGATGCCGAACGCTCCGGCGACTTCATCGTCCTTCTGAAGCCGCGGGTGACGCCGATCTTCGACACCAGCCGCGGCTACGTCTCCACGCATGGCAGCCCGTGGGACTATGACCGCAAGGTGCCGATCCTGTTCTGGCGCAAGGGCATGACGCCGTTCGAGCAGGCGCTCGCGGTGGAGACGGCGGACATCCTGCCGACGCTGGCCGCGACCATCGGCGTGCCGATCGCCACCGGGAGCATCGACGGGCGCTGCCTCGATCTCGACGAGGGGGCGGGGAGCACGTGCCTGCGGTAGCGGCGGCGCAGAGCCCCTGCCTTCCTGTCGCGAAGCGGTGGGGAGGGGACCGCCCGAAGGGTGGTGGAGGGGTGACCTGGCTGTGAGGTGAGAGGTTCGCGCGCGAACACCCGTCGTTCGCGTGAGGTCACCCCTCCACCATGCTTCGCATGGTCCCCCTCCCCAGGCCGCGCATGGGGAGGCAAATCAGCCGGCCAAAGCCTCCAGCTTCTCCGCCAGCTCCAGCCACCTTTCCTCCGCGGCGTCCCGCTCCGCCCGGGCCTTGTCGACAGCCGCCGTCAGCGCCTCGAACCGCTTCGGATCGCGGGTGTAGAGGTCCGGATCCGACAGAGCCTCTTCGTCCCGCGCGATCTGATCCTCGAGCGCCTGGATGCGATCGGGGAGCAGGTCGTAGTCGCGCTGGTCCTTGTAGGTGAGCTTGGTCTGGGCTTTGGGCGGGGCCGCGGACGGTTTGGGCGCCGCCGACGGCCGCGCCGGCCCCGCCGCGGGCTGCCGCCGCCTCCGTTCCCAATCCTCGTAGCCGCCGGCGACGATGTCGACCTTGCCCGAGCCGTCGAGACCCAGAGTGATGGTGACGGTGCGGTCGAGGAAGTCGCGGTCGTGGCTGACGATGAGGACGGTGCCGTCATAGTCGGCGATCACTTCCTGAAGCAGGTCCAGGGTCTCGAGATCGAGATCGTTGGTCGGCTCGTCGAGGACGAGAAGGTTCGAGCGGCGGGCGAACTCGCGGGCTAGCAGAAGCCGGGAGCGTTCGCCGCCGGAGAGGGTGCCGATCTTGGCGTCGACCAGGGTCGGCTCGAACAGGAACTCCTTCAGATAGCCCTGGATATGCTTCTTGACCCCCCTGACCTCGATCCAGTCGCCGCCGTCGGCGAGGATGTCGCGGACCCTCTTGTCCGGATCGAGCAGCCGGCGCTGCTGGTCGATCATGATGCCCTGCAGGGTCTTGGCACGGGCGATCTTCCCTTCGTCCGGCTCCATCTCCCCGGTGAGCAGCTTGAGGAGGGTCGTCTTGCCGGCGCCGTTCGCGCCGACCACGCCGATCCGGTCGCCGCGCTGGACCCGAAGGCTGAAGTCCCGGATGATGACCCGCTCGCCGAACCGCTTCGTCACCTTGTCGGCGTCGATGACCATCTTGGTCTTCACATCGTCATTCTCGAGCCCGAGCTTGGCCGCCCCGGCGGGTCCGAGCATCGCGGCCCGGGCGGCCCGCATCTCGCCGAGCTTGGCCAGCCGTCCCTGGTTGCGCTTGCGCCGGGCGGTGACTCCGCGCTGGAGCCAGTGGAGCTCGAGCTTCAGCCTCGCGTCGAGCTTCTCGGCGGCGCGCGCTTCCTCGGCGTAAACGGCTTCCGTCCAGGCGTCGAAGCCTCCGAAGCCGATCTCCGCCCGGCGCAGGGCGCCGCGGTCGAGCCACAGCGAGGAACGGGTGAGGCGCTTGAGGAAGGTGCGGTCGTGGCTGATCGCGATGAAGGCGCCGGAGTAGCGCGACAGCCACTCCTCCAGCCATTCGATCGCGGCGAGATCGAGATGGTTGGTCGGCTCGTCGAGCAGCAACACGTCAGGATCCTGGGCCAGCGCGCTGGCGATCGCGGCCCGCCGGCGCTCGCCTCCCGATGCCGTGGCGGCCGGCCGGTCGAGGTCTATTCCGAGCTGGTCGGCGATCGCGTCCACTTCGTGA
>DASVTA010000515.1:0-3310 GCA_036387815.1 Allosphingosinicella sp. | reverse complement strand
GAGGTCGTCGGCAGGGCCGAGACCGTCTGCTTGCCGGCGTTGATCAGGTCCGCGTCCTCCTCCCCCTCATAGGGGAAGGGCCCGATCCCGAGCATCCCGTTCTCCGACTGCAGCGTTACCTCCATCCCTTCCGGGATGTTGTTGGCGACGAGCGTGGGGATGCCGATCCCGAGATTGACGTAATAGCCGTCGCGAAGCTCCTTCGCGGCGCGGGCGGCCATCTGGTTGCGGTCCCAGGCCATTCAATTGGCTCCTTCGACATAGTTCGTCACCCCAGCGAAGGCTGGGGTCCCGGCGGGTGAAGAGCGCCGGCGTGTTTCACCCCCTGGGATGCCAGCCTTCGCTGGCATGACGGGTAAATCCATTACGCCGCCTCCCTCTGTCGCACCGTCCGGAACTCGATCTTCTTGTCGTAGGGGGCGCCGAGGATCATGCGCTTCACGTAGATGCTGGGGAGGTGAATGCTGTCCGGATCGAGGCTGCCCACCGGAACGATCTCCTCGACCTCCGCGACGCAGACCTTGCCCGCGGTGGCCATCGGCTGGTTGAAGTTGCGGGCGGTCTTTCGGAAGACGAGGTTGCCGGCCTCGTCGGCCTTCCAGCCCTTGATGATCGAGAGATCGGCGCGGATTCCGCGCTCCAGCACATATTCCTCGCCGTCGAAGACCTTGGTCTCCTTGCCCTCGGCGACGATCGTCCCGACCCCCGTCTTGGTGTAGAAGCCCGGGATTCCGGCGCCGCCGGCGCGGCAGCGCTCGGCGAGCGTTCCCTGCGGGCAGAATTCCACCTCCAGCTCGCCGGCCAGATATTGCCGCTCGAACTCCTTGTTCTCGCCCACATAGGAGGCGATCATCTTGCGGACCTGGCGGGTGCGCAGCAGCTTGCCGAGCCCCTCGTTGTCGATGCCGGCGTTGTTGGAGACGAAAGTAAGGTCCTTCACGCCCGAATCGCGGATCGCGTCGATCAGACGTTCCGGGATCCCGCACAGGCCGAAGCCGCCGGCGCAGATGGTCATTCCGTCGAACAGCAGCCCTTCGAGCGCCGAGGCGGCATCGGGATGGATTTTGCGCATTCACGAAGCTCCTTCGATGATTGCCGATAGGCGGGCGCACCGGCTCGGGTCAAGAAAAGGTGAACCGGGTTTCAACTTCAGTCCTACGCGGGGAGGGCGGCGCCGTGGGCGGCGATCCGGAGGCCCAGCGGCATCGACCGAAGCGCGGCGATTGCTCCGGGAAGCGGCGCGCAGTGAAGGTCCGACACCACCTCCCCTACATCCTCGTAATGCTCGGTCACGCTGCCAACGATGCGGGCGCCGATGCCACGCAGGAGCGGGAGCGCCGCCGGATTGCGGATGGGCGCCTGGAGAGTGGTCGCGTAGAGGCGGACATGCCCCGCCTCCGCGAGTCGGCCCGCGGCCGCGAGAGCGAGCGGAGCGGCGCCGAGGCGGCTCGCCCGGGGCGCGAGCGCGAGCTGGTCGAAATAGGCGATGGGCTCCCCTTCCGGCGGCTCACCCTCCCCCTCCAGCCAGCGGATGAGCGAGCGGCGCGCCCAAAGGTCGCTTGAGCGGAGCAGCGGATCGGGCACGGCGACGGCGAAGCCCGCGACCCGCCCGTCCTGCTCCAGCACAAGCACGCACTGCGCCGCGATCAGCGCGCTGTAGCGCTCCGGCGCGCAGCCGAGCAGGAAGCCGCCGCGCGGGCGCGCGCTGCCCGGAGCGAAGGCGAGGCTGTCCTTGATCGCGACGATGGCGGCCAGATCGCCGGAGCGCGCCGGCCGGATGCGCGCCGTCACGGCCGCTCGTCCGACCAGAAGACCGGCCCCGCCCGCTGCCTCAGAACCGCCTGAAGCAGGGTCTTCGAATCGTCGTTGGCGGCGTGGCTCGGCGGAAGCGAGGCTCGGCGGCGCGGCAGATCGTACCAGGGGATCGCCGGGTCGCCATGGTGGGTAGAATGCTCGTTGAAGTTGAGCAGAAGCCACGAGAAGAGGGGCTGGCGCGGAAGCGAGCGCACGTTGAGCCGCACGTCCCGGCCCACGCTCGTTCGATAATGGTAGACGTAGAGCAGCATCGACCAGAACCAGGCGAAGACGAGCATCGGGAGGCCGAGCGCCGCCAGCCACGCCGTCCCTCCGAACGCCGCCGCGAAGCCCGCGTGGAAACCAATGCCGGCGAGGAACTGCGCCCAGGACAGCAGCCGCAGCCGGGGCGGCCAGCCCCGGAAGACCGGCGAGACCCGCGCCGCCCTCCGCTCCGGAACCAGCAGGAAGATCAGGATCGCGGCGAGCGTGTGGAGGAAGAAGCCGCCGGCGAAGACGTAGAAATACCACAGGCCGCGCCGGGCGGCGGCCGCCCCCGCTCCCGCCGCCTCGGGAAGCCGCATGTGGTCGAGCGCCGCCGTCGATCGGTCGCGGCGGTTCCCGCCATGGTGGAAGCCGTGGATCCTTCGGAAAATGGTGAAGGGTGCGACGACCGGGACCATCAGCGCCATCCCGACGAGATCGTTGGCGAGGCGACGGCCCGGGAACAGCTTGAGATGCACCGCCTCGTGGGCGACGGTGTAGAGCCGGTCGAGCCAGAGCCCCTGAGCGACCGCCATGAGGAGGATGGCGGGCCAGGCGAGCGCCGGCGGCAGCCCGCGCAGCGCCGCCAGCGCGCCGATCAGGAGCGCAGCGAACACGCCCGCCGTTTCGGCGAGCAGGATCAGGGATTTGCGCGTGTGAGGACCCGGCCGCATCGGCCGAGGATTAGCGGCCGCGCATTCCCACGCAAGCCGCTCCGTTCAGCTCCTGAGTTTCGCCAGCACGCCCTGGAGCTGCATTGCGTTGGACATGTCGCCCTCGACCTTCAGCTTGCCCTGCATGAAGGCGGTCATGCCGTCGAGCTTCCCCTCGCTCATCGCCTGCCAGTCTTCCCAGCCGACCTTGATCGTGGTGTCGGCCGCGCCGTCCTCCTCGGTCACCTGGTTGGCCGCGCCGTCGAGCATCACCACGCCTTCCGAGCCGAAGTCGAGCTTGACTCGCTTGCCTGGCAGCCAGGCGCTCTTCTCGTTGAGGGCCGCGGCCATTTCGCTCTTGGTCATGATCTTTCCTCCCGCTGGGGTGCTCCTTCTCCCTACTTTACGTAAACGTCAGGTCAAGCCCACTCCCGTGGGAGCGCGGCTTCCCATTCCGGCCCAACGCGGTTAGTCGCGCCCGCATGGACGCCGCCGAAGCCATTCACGAGAGGTTCGTCGCCAGGGTGCGGGACGGCGATCTGCCGCGCCGGCTCAGCGACGTTCAGCCGGACGAGGTCGGGCTGACGCGCGAGGCGATG
>DASVTA010000514.1:0-13703 GCA_036387815.1 Allosphingosinicella sp. | reverse complement strand
AGCGCCAGGTGGCGATCTTGAGCCGGGTCTTCTTGCGCAGCTTGAGGCCGGTCCAGATGCTCCTTTCCGGCTCGCCTTCGACCCAGTCGCCGACCGTATAGGTGCCGTGCCCCTGGTCGACGACGAAGCCGCGCTCCATCGCTCCGGCGCATTTGGGGCAGCTGGAGGGGCCGGCCATGCTCAGCCCCGGGCCCGCCGCACCGGCCGGCTCAGCGCGGCATCCCGGTCGCCGCGAAGGCGATCTTGAGAATTGCGAAGATCGCGAAGGCGGCGCCGCCCACCGTCGCGAAGCCAAGGAGGAGGAGCGAGAGGAACTTGTTGCCCTCGTCGTGGACATAATCCTCGATGATCACCTGCAGGCCCATCTTCAAATGCCAGAAGGTGGCCGCGACGAGGAGCAGCATCGGCACCGCGGCGAGCGGATCGCGGAGCCATTCGGTCACGCCTCGGTGGTCGAGCGAGGGCAGGCGCAGGAGCGAGACGATCAGCCAGACGAAGAGCAGAAGCACCGCCACCGAGGACGCCCGCTCGTGCCACCAATGCTCCGCTCCTTCGCGGGCCGAGCCGGTGCCGCGCACCTTGCCGAGCGGCGTGCGGGTGACGGGATCGGTGGCGGGGCTCGCTCCGGGCTCGCCGCTCTGGGAGGTCTCAACGCTCATGCCGCTTTCCCCATCACGATATAGAGCCAGAGCGCCGCGGTGAGCAGGATCGATCCCGCGAGCGTCAGAGTCGCCCAGAATTTGTTGCGCTCGATCTCGAAGCCGGCGCCGATGTCCATGACGAGGTGGCGAAGGCCCGAGAGCGTGTGCTGGAAGAAGGCCCAGGTCAGCCCCACGCCGATGACGATCCCGATCCACGACGTCGCCCAATCGGTGAAGCTCTCATAGGCCTCCTCCCCCGAAGCGGCGGCGACCAGCCACCACACGAGCGCGGCCGCGCCGACGGTGGCGAGCCCCGCCCCGGTGATCCGGTGAAGGATCGAGACCAGCATGTGCGGCCCCCATTTGTAGACGGTGAGATGCGGCGAGAGCGGCCGGTTCGGGTTGCGCGTCATAAGATTCTCCCCGTGAAGCGGTGCTTTGCGGGGGCTCCGGGATCGGCGCCCCTCCGGCAAAGCCCCTGGCCTTCGCGGACATGGGTTCGCCCGCGCTTTTAGGGGGAATGCGGGGGGATGCAAGGGCGGGCGGCGCGGCGTGCGCGGTGCCGGGATCGGCTTTTGGAATGAGTCCGCGGCCGTCCTAGAGGGGCTGCCCTGCGCAACGTGGGGCTGGGTCGTATTGATATCGAGCTTCGGCCAGCCTCGAATCCTCCCCTGCATTTGCAGGAGAGGGGCCAGGCAGGATTTTTGTTCACAGACGGCACGAGGCACGAAGGCAGGAAGGGTCCGAGCGGCTCAGCGCGCAGCGCCTTTCCTCGAGTGGCGCCCTTCGCGGCAGCGCTTCGATCAGCCGCGATGTCCGCAAGTCGGCGGCGCTTCTGGGGCCAGGCAGAGGAAAAGGCCGACGTGCCTTCCACTGCCGGCGCCCCGCGCGGTCCGCCCCTCATCCCATCACCGCCCCCGCTGCGCCTGAGGCTGCGACTGATACGTCGAAGGGCGTTTCTGCGCGATCATCGGGAAGGTTTCGCCGGCGTGGTAGGTTACGGTTCCGCACATTAGGTCGCCCTTCGCCGAGAGGGTGCCGTCGAAGAGGACGTCGCCTTCGGTGGAGGCGACGGTCATGTGGACTCGGTGGCCGGTGAGGGTGAGCTTGCGCAGGACGACGGGGGCGGTTCTCGAGGGGGAGAGGGAGCCGCCATAGTCGGCGCCGACGAAGCCGATCGACATCAGGCCGAAGCTGGCGGTTCCGCGGGGGACCATCAGGAAATCCCAATGGCCGTGGAGGTTCGGGGCCTCGCGGCCCGCCGTCGCGGCGGGGGCTGCGGCGTCGCAGCTCAGCGCGATTGACGGGGCGGGCGGCGCGGGCGGGGCGGACCGGGCGGCAGCGGTTTCAGGGGCGGCGAGGGCGGCGGCCAGGACGAGCGTCGTCAGGAACTTCATCTGCATTCTCCAATTTGGGCGGGTGTCTGGGCGCGGGATGGCGCTTGCGAGCGGCGACATCCCCCTTGCGCCGGCGCATCGACAAGCCGGGATTTCGCCAATAGCTTCGGCTTTTTCGCCAATGTGGGAAGAATGACGTTCACGCAGCGCCAATGGCTTTTGCAGGGGAGATGGAGGCCGTTGCTGGCCGCGGTTCCGGTGGGCCTGCTGCTCGGCTTCCTGGGTCCGTTCGGCTCCTATCCGGCCTATCCGACCGGGACCCGCTACGTCTTCTGGCTGGGGCTGACGGTGGCCGGAGCGGCGGCCGCGGTAGCGGCGGACGCCCTTCTGCCCGCGGCGAGGCTTCGCGGCGGTGCGGTGCGGATCGGCGCCGTCGCCTTGGTCTCCGCCTTGCCGATGACCTTCGTCGTGGCGTGGACGATGTCGCTCGTCCAGCCGGGCCGAGTCTTCGCGCCACAGCAGCTGCCGGCGCTGTTCGCGGCGGTCGCGGCGGTCCAGCTGTTGGTCGTCTACGCGACGGCGGCTGCCTCGCCCGCGGCCGGCGACGTGGAGACGCCAGGCGGTGAGCCGGCTCCCGCCGCACCGGGGGCCGAGGCGATCCCTGCCGCCTTTCCGGCGGCTTTGCTCGGCCGGCTGCCGCCGGAGATCGGAAGCGCCATCATCGCTCTCGAGACGGAGGATCATTATCTTCGAGTCCACGCCGCCGGGGGGAGCGCCCTGATATTGATGCGGATGGCCGATGCGGTCGCCTTGCTCGACCCGCGGCTGGGGGCGCAGGTCCATCGCCGGTGGTGGGTCGCCGAGGCGGCGGTCGCGGGCGTTCGGACGGAGGGGCAGAAGCTTTTCCTGCGGCTGATCGACGACAAAAGGGTGCCGGTCGGAAGGACCTTCTCCGCGGCCGCCAAGGCAAGGTTCGCTTATGCGCGCGCGCCGGCCCGCGACGCCGGCCCGGCCGGCGAGGCTCCGGCCGCAGGCGAAGGGGCCTTCGCGGGCGGCGCCTAGCCGCGCTTCTGCCGAAGGCTCAGCGCGCCCCTTACCGGGCCTGTCTTCGGAGGGTCCACGCCAAGCCCAAGACGAAGCCGCCGACGCACGCGCCGACGACCAGGCCCGGCAGGAAGCGGGCGCCGGAGCCGCTCCAGACGACGGCCGCGGCCGCCAGTGCGGCGAGCAAGGCGGTCAGGACGTGCCTGCGCGGCGGTTTCGAGCCGGGCACCCACAAGCCCGAATCCGCCGCGATCGCCTCGAGGATCGCCGTCGCCTCTTCGGCGCCCATCGCCCGGCGTTCGAGCAGGACGGCGGCGAACCGCTCGACGGCGGTCCAGACGGCGGGGCGCTCCAGTTCCTCGCGAACCTCCCTTTCCAGCCGGGCGAGCCGATCGCGTCCCGGCGGATCCAGCTTCGCGAGCTGGTCGAGGATATTCTCATAATCTTCCTCGGCGGCCTCGATGAGGAGAGCCTCGCTGAGCCGCGCCCGGCCGCGGTCGGCCAGGATCCTCTCGGCGAGCGGGCCGGCGAGCAAGGCGCGGATGAGGTGCAGGCGCGGCAGGTTGCGGTCGAACCGCGGGTCGGACCGGATCGAGGCGCTTATCGCCTCGACGTCGGTCGACATCCTGACGTCGCCGGCTCCGTGCGCCTTGAGCGTCACTGGGCCGTGGATCCGGGTCCAGGGGCCCGAGGCCGCGAAAACCGCATGCGCGGCCTCGTGCACGGCGGCGATCTCGTCCTCGCTCATGGCCTGCCTTGTGGCGGGCGCGCCGATCGGCGGCAATGGGTGGAAAAGCGGACGGCCACCCTGTTCGAACGGACTTGCCGCCGACTGCTCTCAATCCCGCGGCAGCGGCTTTTCCATCTCGCAGCGGTCGAGCGACTGGCCGCCGATGCGGACGCGCTCGCGCTTCCTGACGGTGAAGCCGAGCTTGGCGAAGGCGGGCTCGGCGGTCAGGCTGGCGTGGGTCCAAAGCAGGGGCTCGCCTTTGGCGACGGCGCGCTCGGCGATGCGCGAGAGGAGCTGGCGGAAGAGGCCGGTGTGTTGGGCCTCCGGGCGGATGAAGGCGAGATCGATGTAGCCGCGCTCGCCAAGGCTTGCGAAGCCGACCGCCCTGCCGTCCTGCTCCGCCACCAGGACGTCCTGGGCGCGCAGCCGCTCGACCCAGGCGGGGCCGGTATGGGGGGCGGGCAGCCAGGCGGCGCGCTGGGGCTCGGTGTAGCGGCTCTCGCCGTTGCGCACGGAGTCGAACATGATGTCGGCGAGCAGATCGGAGTCGGCGGCGGACGCCCAGCGGAAATGACGGACGGGGCGCATTTCGCGGGCGGGGCGGCTCAGGCGGCCACCGCCTCGAGGGCGGCCCGGATCCGGGCCATGTCCTCGGCGAAGCCGGCGCCCAGGGCGGAGTCGCCGAGGGCGGCGCGATCGGCCACCATCGGCATGGAGAGGCCGATGCGCAGGGTCGCGCCCCAGCTTCCGTCGGGCAGCTTCACGCATTTGACCGGCTGGCCGAGGCGGACTTCGTGGGCGAGCAGCGCCTTGTGCCAGCGGGTGGAATCCTCGAAGGTCGAGCCGCCGGAAAATTCGCTGAGATCGAGGGTCGAGAGGGTGCGCATCTCGATCGGGTGGGTGTCGGCCGTCTCCTTTTCGCCGGGGGGATAGGGGGCGACCCGGTGGGCGGGAGTCTTCTCGACGATCCCGTCGCGGACCGACTGGTGGAAGGCGAGGATGACCCGGGTGACGTCCTCGACGGCGAGGCGCTGGAAGCGCTCGAGCTCGAAGATCGAGGCCTGGAGGCGAAGGAGAAGGCCGGGGTTGGCGCCGTCCTCCAGCGCCTGCGCGCCCGGCCAGCCCCGGGGCCACTCGCCGCGGCGGAAGATCGTGGCGAGGCCGGCGGCGAGCGGGCGGGCGGCGGCGCGGAAGCGGCGGGGGACGAGGGCGAAGCCGCTGAACGGTGGGCCCCCCATGAATTTCGAGCCGGTGACGAAGACGATCGCTTCCCGCGCCAGATAGTCGGCGATGGCGGGGCTGGTGATCCGCGCCTGGCAGGCGTCCACCACGAAAGTGACGGAATCGCCATTTTCTGCAACTAATCGGTCGATGTCCGCCAGGGACGGCAGGATCAGGCCCGTCTTCGAGCCGTGGACGACGTGGACGAGCACATGGCGGCCCGCCGCTTGCGCTTCGGCGATGGCGACGTCCATCCGGGCCGCGATCTGCGCCGAAGGCCGGGCGCGGCCATGATCGTCGCGGACCGGAACGTCGATCAGCTCGACATGGGTCTCGCCGAGGCCGGGGACCGGGTCGCCCGGCGCGCACGCGACGCCGAGCGCCGTCTCGCGCGCGAAATAGCGGCCGAAGGCGGAATGGATGCAGCCGCTGCCGACCTCGTCGGCGCCGAGCAGGATGTTGTGGGTGCCGCCTTCGCCCCGGCCGGCGGCGCAGGCCAGAGCGACATATTCGAGATCCGTGCCGGAAGGGGCGAAGACGATGTCGACCTCGTCCGCGACGCGATAGGCGCGGCGGATCCGGCCGCGAAGCGCTTCGAGCCGCTCCGCATAGGCCGCTCCGTCGAGCGTCGGGCCGATCCCGAGCGTCGCCAGGTGTGCGAAGGCGGCGGCGGAGATGTCGTTTGCGGTCGAGGAGGCGTAAGCGAGGACGGCGCTCGGCCGCGGCGCGCTGTGATAGCGGTTGAGGCCGGTCTCCGCGTCGAGGAGGATCCGCGCGTCGCCGCCGGCGGTCATCAGTCGAATGAGGTCGGAGGCGGTCACCGGTTACGCTCTTGGCCTTCGTCAGCGACGGCACTATGTCCGCCGCGCCCCTCCCTGAAAGGCCAAGTCCCGCGTGTCAAACATCCGTCCGCTCGCCATTCCCGCCGAAGCCAAGGAGCGGCTGCGGATCCTGTTCATCGCCAAGCACGCGCTCTGGGAGGGCGGGCTCCACCCGGAGGACGGCAATCACGCCCTCTACCATGTCGAGGTGCGCGAGATATTGAAGGGGCTCGGGCTCAACCTCGAGCTCGCCGACCGCTACGAGGCTTTGTTCGACAAGCCGGACGTGGACTTCGTCTTTCCTTTGCTCAACCGCGGCGGCTTCCTCAACTCCGAGATGATGCTGCCTTTGCTGTGCACCCGGCACGCCATCCCCTTCCTCGGGGCGAGCCCGATCCTGAGGGGCATGTCGGACGACAAGCATCTCACCAAGCTGGCGGTGGCCTCGCTCGGGATCCCGACCGCGCCCTGGGCGATCTACCGCCGCGGCGCCCCGGTCGAGCGGTCGCGCTGCCCGGAAGGGCAGCGGCTGGTGATCAAGCCCAACGCCTCGTCGGCGAGCTGGGGCGTGCAGGACGCCCACGACTGGGCCGGGGCCGAGGCGGCGATCGCGGGCATCCATTCGCAAGGCCATGACGCGATCGTCGAGCCCTTCCTCAACGGAAGCGACGTCGAGGTGCCGGTGATCACGATCGAAGGCGAGCCGGCGATCATGCCGATGATGCTGTTCGAGCAGGCCGACCCTTCGCACCTTCGCACCTATTACGAGAAGCGCGACCTCGTCGACCGGAGCCAGAAATACCAGCTGGTCGAGTTCGACGATGCGGAATGGACTCCGGTGATCGCCGATTACACGCGGCGGATCGCCGAGCAGTTCCGCCCCTTCGACTACGGCCGCTACGAGTTCCGCTTCGACCGCGAGAGCGGCAAGGTCCAGTTCCTGGAGGTCAACCTCAACGCCAATTTGTGGTCGCAGAAGGTCTACGGCCGCTCGGCGGCGCTGGCCGGGCTGAGCCAGGAGCAGCTCATCGAGACCATCCTGGCGGAGAGCCTGAGGCGGCACGGGCTTCTGGGTTGAGCGGGGGGGCGTAGAGCGTCGCCTCCGTCATTGCGAGCGCAGCGAAGCAATCCAGCGCTGAGCCTGTCGCCTTACGCCGTCGCTGGATTGCTTCGTCGCTTCGCTCCTCGCAATGACGGGGTGGGGACGGCTGGGGGCTCCCGCTCCCCCGTCATTGCGAGCGCAGCGAAGCAATCCAGCGTCGCGTTGGTCGCAGGCGGCGAGACTGGATTGCTTCGTCGCTGCGCTCCTCGCAATGACGGGAGTGGTGCGTGGTGATTCCATGGATTGCGACGGAATCTGGGACCGTTTAAGCTTGGGCGCGTGAAGCAGCCCGCGGTGTACATCATGGCCAGCCGCCGGAACGGCACGATCTATACCGGTGTCACTTCGGACCTCCCGAAGCGCGTCTGGCAGCATAAGAGCGGCAGCACCGGCTTCACCGCGCGCTACGACTGCAAGCTGCTCGTCTGGTACGAGCTGCATGGAGAGATGCTGCCCGCAATCGCCCGGGAGAAGCAGCTGAAGGGAGGGTCGCGCAAGCGCAAGCTGGCCTTGATCGAGGCGCTGAATCCGGAGTGGAATGACCTGTACGAGAGCATCGTCTGGTGACTTGCCCGTCATTGCGAGCGAAGCGGAGGAATCCGGTCAAGCCTCCGAGGCCCGCTGGATTGCTTCGTCGCTTCGCTCCTCGCAATGACGGGGTGAGAATGGCCGGTCGTTCCCCGTCATTGCGAGCGCAGCGAAGCAATCCAGCGCCGAGTTTGTGGATCGCCCCGAAGCTGGATTGCTTCGTCGCTTCGCTCCTCGCAATGACGGGGTGGTGCTCCACGGGTGGTTGAGCCGGCCCTTGCGAGTCGCTATCTCGCGGCCAGCAAAGGATTGAGAATGGCTGAGTTCACCCTTCCGAAGAACAGCGTCATCAAGGGCAAGGGGCGCGCGTTCGGCGATCCCGCCGGGCCGGGGCGCACCAAGAGGTTCAAGATCTACCGCTACGATCCCGATTCGGGCGAGAACCCGCGCTACGACACCTACGAGCTCAATCTCGACGCGACCGGGCCGATGGTGCTCGACGCGCTTTTGCGGATCAAGAACGACGTCGATCCGACGCTGACCTTCCGCCGCTCCTGCCGCGAAGGGATTTGCGGGTCCTGCTCGATGAACATGAACGGCCGCAACGGCCTCGCCTGCACGACCGCGATCGAGGATTACAAAGGCGACATCCGGATCACGCCGCTCCCGCACATGGACGTGGTCAAGGACCTGGTGCCCGATTTCACCCACTTCTTCGCCCAATATGCCTCGATCGAGCCGTGGCTGAAGACGGCGACTCCCGATCCTTCGGGCAAGGAAAGGCTGCAGTCGCCGGAGGACCGGGCCAAGCTGGACGGGCTGTACGAGTGCATCCTGTGCGCCTGCTGCTCCTCCTCCTGCCCGAGCTACTGGTGGAATTCGGACAAGTTCCTGGGCCCGGCGATCCTCCTCCAGGCCTATCGCTGGCTCGCCGACAGCCGCGACGAGATGACCGGCGAGCGGCTCGACGAGCTCGAGGACCCGTTCCGGCTCTACCGCTGCCACACGATCATGAACTGCGCGAACGTCTGCCCCAAGGGCCTCAATCCGGCCAAGGCGATCGCGGAGACCAAGAAGATGCTCGTGGAGCGCGCGGTCTAGGGGCGCGTTTCCCGTCATTGCGAGCGGAGCGAAGCAATCCAGTGCTGAGCTTGTGCAAGCGCCGCGGCTGGATTGCTTCGTCGCTTCGCTCCTCGCAATGACGGGGGGGGTGACGCTCCGGGTCTTGGCCTTTCCTTCGGCGCGCCTCACCGTCAGGGCGCCGCGTCCGCCCCTTCCGCCGCCGCCGCTTCGTCCGTCCGTTCCGGCTTGAACACGGAGCGGTCGGAGAGCCAGCCGGCCGCCTGGTCCGAGAACATGCCCGCCAGGATGCCGATCGCTCCGTAGGCGACGAGGTTCTGGGCGCTGCCGCTGGCGTTGGGGCCGGCGAGGACGGCGACCCCGCTGAACATCAGGACGAAGACCCCGAGCGCGATCAGCCCGCCGAGCAGGATCCGGCCGTAGAAGGAAGCGGTGCGGGTGAAATTGTATCGGTTGTCCGGATAGACGAAGAGGATGAGGGTGATCAGCAATGCCCCGAACAGGCCGGAGACGGAGGCGAGAAGGATTCCGGTCAGCGCGGGCGGCACGTAGACGAGCTGCCGGGCGAGCGGCCAGCGGCTGTCCTCGAACACCTTGAGGACGGCGATGATGTCGCCGGAGCGGGCGGCGGCCTCCAGCTGCTTGTCGATATTGTTGCGCTCCGCCTGGAGGAGGTCGAGCCGGTCCTGGACGTCTTCGGAATCGCGCTTCAGCCCGGCGACGTCGTCGAGCGACTTGCGCACGGCCCGCTGGCCTTCGAGGACGTCGCGGGAAATGGCCGGAACGGCGGGATTGGCGCTCTCGGCCTCGGCGGCGCAATGCTGGGTCGCCTCGGCCATGGTGACGAGCTCGGCGGGGGTGGGCGGCGTTTCGGGAGCGGGCGGCGCCGGGCAGCCGGCGGCGGCGAGCCGCTGGAGATCGGAAGCGAGATCGGCGGTCCGGGCGGCGAGCATCCCGCCGGCGGCCTGCACCCTGTCGTTGGCCTCGCGCAGCTGGGCCGTCGACTGCTTGGTCGCGCGGCTGTTCTCGGCGACGACGTTCCTCAGGCTCTCCTTGCCGAAATAATAGCGGACGGCGACGCTGTAATCATAGCCGACAGCTTCCTTGGTGAGAGCGTCGTCGACCTTTTGCTGGGCGGTGGCGACGAGCAGGACGACGACGAAGACGTAGGTGACGAGGATCGCGACGGCGGCTCGAGCGGTCCAGTGGGCCGCGGTCCTCGCCATGCCCAGCGGGCTCGCCGGCTGCGCCTCAATGGTCGCCATGATGTTGCTTCTCCCCCCGGAGCTTTCAGGCGTAACCTTAAATCGCTTACGAACGATTGTCTTCCGTCATTGCGAGCGAAGCGAAGCAAACCAGCGCTGGGGTCGGCGCGGGCACCGTAGCTGGATTGCTTCGTCGCTTCGCTCCTCGCAATGACGGGGCGAGGCGGTGGCGGCTAATCGTCCTTGCCGAGGATGTGGCGGACGATCTTCGAGCCCACTTTCACCGTCCGCAGGACGTCGAACCTGATCCCGCTCGGCTGACAGCCGACGGCGCAGGTGTCGAAGCTCGCCTGCGCGCGGGGAAGCTCGCCGGCGAGGAGGCTGTCGCGAGCGCCGGGGACCTTCTCCCACGGGATCGGTTCGTAGGGCGCTCGGCGGCCGCAGACGACGATGTCGGCGCCGACGGACTCGCGCTCGCAGGGCGCGGTTCCAACCGCCTCGCGCAGGCCCTGCCGCTGGATCTCGGCCGCCCGCTCGGCGGTCAGCGGCGCCTCGGGCGCGGCCGCGAAGGCCGGCGCGGGCGCGGCGGCGAGGAGCAGGGCGAGCCCCGCAGGCCGGATGCCGCCCGCGCTCATTCCTTCTCCTTGATCGCCTTGACCGCCGTCTGCACCGCCCAGAGCGCGATCCCGAGGATCGGAAGGCCGCCGCTGCATTGCTGGTTGGGGCCGACGGTGGTGCATTTCTCGGCGCTGAGGGCGAGCGTGTCGGCCGGGTCGGCCGGCTCGCCCGAATTGCGGGCGCCGGGCTCGGGCGGGACCGGGAAGGGGAGGCGGTTGGGATCCGGCCCGCGGCGGGCGCAGACGACGATGTCGCCGGCGCCGCGGTCGCAGCCGGTGCCGAGGCTGGAGCGAAGCGCGGATAGCTGGCGGGCGAGCGCTCCTTCCGCGCTGACCGGCTCCGCGGCCGGCGCGGGAGCGGCGCAGAGCGCGGCAACCGCCGCCATCGCCAAGCTCGACTTTGCCAAGGGCCTACCTTATCGCCGCCGCTTATTTCTCCAGGAGGATGACAGAAAAGATGGTGAGCGCAAGCCAGGTTCTCGACCGCGTGCTGGTTCTGGAGATGGTCCGGGTGACCGAGGCGGCGGCGGTCGCGGCCTCGAAGCTGATCGGCCGGGGCGACGAGAAAGCCGCCGATCATGCCGCCGTCGAGGCGATGCGCGCGGCCCTCAACACGCTCGAGATGGACGGTACGGTCGTCATCGGCGAGGGCGAGCGCGACGAGGCGCCGATGCTCTATATCGGCGAGAAGGTCGGCGCCGCCCAGGGCAGCGGGCCCAGGATCGACATCGCGCTCGACCCGCTCGAGGGGACGACGATCACCGCCAAGGCGGGGCCGAACGCGCTCGCGGTGCTCGCCATCGCCGAGGAGGGCGGGCTTCTGAACGCGCCCGACGTCTACATGGAGAAGCTGGCCGTGGGGCCGGGTTACGAAGAGGGCGTGATCGACCTCAACCGAACGCCGAGCGAGAACATCCGCTCGGTCGCCGCCGCCAAGGGGGTGGACCCTTCCGAGATCATCGTGTGCGTGCTCGACCGGGACCGGCACAAGGACCTGATCGCCGAGCTTCGCGGGCTGGGCTGCGGGATCGTGCTGATCCCGGACGGCGACGTCGCGGGCGTGATCGCGGTCACCGATCCCGACACGACGATCGACGTCTACATGGGATCGGGCGGAGCGCCGGAAGGCGTGCTCGCGGCCGCGGCGCTGAGGTGCGTCGGCGGCCAGTTCCAGGGCCGGCTCATCTTCCGAAACGACGACGAGCGGGCGCGGGCGGACAAATGGGGGGTGACCGACCTCGACCGGATCTACAAGCTCGAGGACCTCGCCAAGGGCGACTGCATCTTCGCCGCGACAGGCGTGACCGACGGCTCGCTGCTCGAGGGGGTGAAGCGGCGCAGGAACGCCGTCACCACGGAGAGCGTGGTGATGCGGGCGTCGACGGGCACCGTTCGCTGGGTGAGGGGCGAGCACAGGAACGAGCCGGGGGCTCGATAATGCCCCTCCCCATGCGGAGCATGGGGAGGGGGACCAGGCGAAGCCTGGTGGAGGGGTAGCCGGCGCCGGAAACGGAGGCTCCGGAGCGAAACCTCCCAAGCCTCGCCTTCTACCCCTCCACCACCCTTCGGGTGGTCCCCCTCCCCATCTTCGATGGGGAGGCAAGCAGTCAGCACAGGCTCAGGGCCTCGCCGTGAAGCGAGATGCTGACCGGAAGCGTGCCGACCGGGTCGCCGTCGGCCTGGACGGGGAGCGGTTCGTCCGCTTCGGCTTCGAGCGCGGTGCAGGTGAAGGCGGCGATCCCGGGCAAGGCGCCGACCGGGCGGCCCAGCGACAAGGCCAAGGCGAAGCGGGCGAAATCGCGGCGGCGGCACCGTTGGAGTGCGACGACGTGGAGGAGCGGCTCGCCGATCCGGGCTTGCGGGGCGAAGCTCCACGGGCCGGCGAAATAGCGGCCCTTGGCGACGTAGAAGGCCTCGCAGACCGTCTCCCCGCCTTCCCAGGACAGCCGGATCGGCGCCCGTCGCCAGTCGAACAGCAGGCGGACGAAGGCCCAGGCATAAGCCAGCCTGCCGATCCGGGCCTTGAGCGGAAGCGAAACCTCCGCGACGGCGCGGCTGTCGGGCCCGACGCTGGCGCAGGCGAGGAAGAAGGTGTCGTTGAGCGAAGCGGGATGGAGCGAGCCGCCCTTGTCCTCGGCGAGGAGGCGAAGCGCGTGGCCGGCGGGATCGAGCGGGAACAGCCCCTCGCGGTGGACGAGGTTGACCGTGCCCGCGGGATAGACGCTGAGCGGAAGCCTCCGGCCGCAACGCGACAGCGCGAGGGCGACGTGCCGAAGGGTGCCGTCGCCGCCGACGGCGCAGACGTGGCTGGTCTCCGCTGCGACCTCGATGGGATGGGCCGGGCCGCATTCGGAGAGGACGACGGCCGCCCCGTTTGCCTCGAAGCCCGCGCGGAGCGCATCGAGCCGTCGGGGGCAATGGCCGCCGGAGGTGCGGTTGTAGAAGAGCTGGACGGTCGGGCGGGGCATGGCGGCGCTTGTAGCACGAGACGGCTAAGGACCAATTAGCGTCATCCCGGCGAAAGCCGGGACCTCGGCGAGGAGGAGGCACGGCGGGTCTCCCCGAGATCCCGGCTTTTGCCGGGATGACGAGGGCGGCCCGAGGTCCCGCCTTTCGCCGGGATGATGGAAAGGATTTAGGGCCGCCTCCGCCCCTTTGGGGCGAGAGCGGAGGCGGCCCAGCCGCGCGTGGAGGTCAGCGCGGGAGGGAGACGGCGTCGGTGACGTGGATGACGCCGTTGGACTGGAAGACGTCGGCCTGGGTGACGGTGGCGCGGCCGCCCTTCTCGTCGGTGAGGACGACCTTGCCGCCCATCAGCCGGGCGGTGAGAGTGCCGCCCTGGACGGTGGCGAGCTTCGCCATCCCGCGGCCGGCCTTGATCTTGGCGACGAGCTGGGCGGCGCTGACCCGGCCCGGAACGACGTGATAGGTCAGGACCGACTGGAGCATCGGCTTGTTCTCGGGCCGGAGCAGGGTGTCGACGGTTCCGGCCGGAAGCTTCGAGAAAGCGGCGTTGGTCGGAGCGAAGACGGTGAAGGGGCCGGCGCCGGAGAGCGTCTCGGCGAGGCCTGCCGCCTTGACCGCGGCGACGAGGGTGGTGTGCGACTTCGAGCGGGCGGCGTTGTCGACGATCGTGCGGGTCGGATACATGGCCGCTCCGCCGACCATCGGCGCCTTCGCGGCGGCGGGGGCGGCGGCGAGGAGGAGGGCGGCGGCGAAGGGGGTGAGCTTACGCATTGGGGGAACCTCATTGGAAACGGGGGAGGTCCAGCGGTTAGGCGCGGCGGCGCAGGGCGGCGATACGGACCTAGTGATGTAGGGGGGACTTTGCCTCCCCGCGAGCGAAGCTCGGGGGGAGGGGGACCATGCGGAGCATG
>DASVTA010000513.1:0-6542 GCA_036387815.1 Allosphingosinicella sp. | reverse complement strand
CTCAGATTCTTCGTCAGCCGTTCACCGACGCAGCTGCTTTGCGCCGCGGTGATTCCGTAGCGGGGCAGCTGGGGAGCGATCAGGCTGTTCTTGGGCTTCCAGTAATCGGCCGCATAGCCGGCGCAGCCGGCGAGCAGGGCGAGTGACAGCAAGGCCGTTCCGGATCCGCGCACGTCTTTCCCTTTTCGCTTCAGCCTCGAGGCCCGATAGCCCAAGCGGAGCGGGCGGTGAAGCCCGGCGCTCATGCCTCGCCGCTGGAAGACCGGCGCTCGTCGCGGGCATAGACGTCCCGTTGCAGGACGACTCCCCTCACGGGATCGGGCAATGCCGTCAGATAGGTGATGTAGACCGGCACCGGCTCGGGCAGGTCGACCTGCTGCTCCGGCGCCGGACCCGCCGGCCGGGGCGCCGGTCCGCCGAAGAGGAACCGCGCGAGCCGGGGCGCGTCCTCGACCCGGACGCAGCCCGAGCTGATTCGCCGGTCGGCCCGGTTGAACAGGTTCTTGTCCGGAAAATCGTGAAGGTAGATACCGAGCCGGTTGGGCAGCATGAACTTCATCGCGCCCATGACATTGGCGCCGCCCGGGCGCTGGCGCATGCGCAGGCTCGTCTTGCCGCCGGCAACGGAGCGCCAGTCCACCTGGCTTGCCGAAAGGATCCGAGGACGATCGCTCCAGTCGGAAAGCAATTCCATATTCTCGCGGCGGAGGATCCCGGGACCCGACTTCAGCACCCTCTTCGCCCGTTCGCGAGCAAGGTCGGGCGGGACGTTCCACCAGGGATTGAGAGTGACGAAGCGGATGAAGCCCGCCATCGTCGGCGTCTGCATGCTGGTCCTGCCGACGATCACCCGCATCGGCCCCTCGACCCGCCCACCGTCGATCATCCACAAACGCGCGGAGCCGGCGTCCACGATCACGTAGCGGCCGGAAAGGGCGGGGATGAGACGGGCGCGATCGAGATTGGCGCGGATCGCCTTCTCTTCCGCCCCCGAGAGGCTGGGCGCGGCGGTGCGGCGGCGGGCATAGCCGCGGCTCAGCGCGGTGTAGAGCGGGTTCATGGCCGTCGCCGCCGCGAGGTGCCGGCCGAGGTCCGGAGCGGCGGCGGCGCCCTCCAGCAGGGCCCGCGCCTCGGGAGGCCGGGGCTCCAGCTCGGGATCGACCCAGGTGACCCCGCGGCCCCCTCGGGCGGGCAGCCGCAGGTCGCGCACGAACGCGGGATAGGCGCGGGACAGGAGCAGGTCGAAGCGGGCGCGGGCGGCGGCGCCGCCGGATCTTGCGGCTTCCATCGCCGCGGCAAGCTCGGCGGCGCCGTAGCGGGCGGGATCGAGGCCGTGATCGGCGGCCCGGCCGATCTCGCCGGCGAGCCGGAGAGCCTCGGGACGAGGGCCGCCGCGATCGACCCAGATCGGCCGGGCGCCGCGATCACGGTAGAAATCGGCGATTTCGGCGGAAACCGAGACGGGCTGGAGCGGGGCGGCGGCGGTCAGGACCGAGGCAGGCGCCGCCGGCGCGACGGGTGCGGGAGCCTGTCCGCAGGCGGCGAGGAGCAGGGGGGCGCAGGCGAGGAGGAGTCGCGGATTCATCGACTCGGGCGATAGCATGCCCGCGGCGGACCGCTAAGTCCCTCGAAGTACAAGGTTCCGCATTGGGACGGCTTGCCTCCCCATCGGAAGATGGGGAGGGGGACCACCCGAAGGGCGGTGGAGGGTAATAGGCGCTGCCGTGGCGGTTCGCTTTCGGAACCTCGAACTCCTGCGCCAGCTACCCCTCCACCACCTTCGGTGGTCCCGCTCCCCATGCTACGCAGGGGCAGGCGGGAATTATTTCCCGGCCATCGAGGTGCCGGCGCCGGTCACTCCGAGCAGCTTCAGCGCCACCTGGAACTCCTTGGCTGCGGCGCGCTGGTTGTTGGCCCGGCACAGCGCCTCCCCGGTGCGAAGCCGGCGGGCGGCGTTCTGGGCGGCGCTCTTCTCGGCTCCGGTGAGCGCCGCGCGGATCTGCTGGGGCATCGCCTCGCAGCGGGTGTCGGCGGCGGCGGCCGGAGCGGCGGCGAGGGCGATCGTGCCGGTGAGGACGAGGCCGGCGAGGGTGACGACGAGATTGCGCATATCGATGTTCCTTCCCTGAGCGTTGCAGCGGGAATAGACGCGCTGGATTTCTTTTATAATCGGCTATAATGTCGATGGGCCATGAAGCAGGAATACATAATCGCCCGCAACCAGCTCGACGGAGTCGCGGCTTTCCTGCGGGTGGCGGAGCGCCGCAGCTTCCGTGCCGCCGCCGACGATCTGGGCCTTTCCCCCTCGGCGATCAGCCAGACGATCCGGGCGCTGGAGGCGCGGGTCGGGGTGCCGCTCCTCACGCGGACCACGCGCAGCGTCGGCCTGACGGAAGCGGGAGAGCGCTTCCTGGAGCACGCGGAGCCGGCCTTCGCCGGCGTCAACGCCGCGTTCGAGGCGGCGCGCAGCTTCGGCGAGCGGCCCGCCGGCCTCCTTCGCCTCAACGTTCCGCGCGCCGCCATCCCCTTCCTGATCGAGCCCGTGATGGAGGGCTTCACCGCCGCCTATCCGGAGGTCGCGGTGGAGATATGCGGCGAGGACGAGCTGATCGACCTGGTCGAGCGGGGCTTCGACGCCGGAATCCGGATGGGCGAGCATCTGGAAGCCGACATGATCGGGGTCCGGCTTACTCCCCCCTTCCGCCTGGTCGTCGCCGGATCGCCCGAATATTTCGCGAAGCACGGCCGCCCGGCCGGGCCCGCCGACCTTCGCGGCCACCGCTGCATCCGCGCCCGGGCGCCGAGCACGGGAGCGATCTCCCGCTGGCATTTCGAGGCGGCCGGCCAGCCGATAGAGATGAGCGTCGACGGGCCACTCATCGTCAACGACCTCGATGTCGCGAAGACGGCGGCGCTCCGCGGCGTCGGCCTCGCCTATCTCGCGGAGCCGCTGGCAGCGGGCGACATCGCCGCCGGCCGGCTGGAGCTCGCGCTGGAGGCGCATTGCGCCTGGTCTCCGGGCGCGTATCTTTATTATCCGAGCCGGGCGCAGATGCTCCCCAAGCTCCGGGCCTTCGTCGATTTCATCCGCGAGCACCGGCCGCCGGAGCGCTTCCTCAACCCGCCCGGCGCGGCCGTTTAAGGCACGCGCGGACGGGGCGGCAGAGGGGGCGGGCCCCGGCCGCTGTCGGGATCGGTCAGCTCGGTGAAGAGCCTGCCCGCGACGGTCAGCGGGTCGCGTCCGCCGCCATAGCCGAATTCGAGCATCTCGCGCTTCCCGCAGCGCCGCTGGCCCGCGAATATCCCGCAGGGCGCGAAGCCGAGCGGCTCCGCCGAAGCCCTCGGCGCCTCGCCGGGTATCCGCCGGCCCATGGCGAAGGGCTCCGTCTCGCCGAGCTGCGGAAGCCGGTAGCGGTCCTGATCGCCGCGCCGGCCGCACACGACGACCTCATCCTCCCCTCCGGTCGGGGCGCAGGCATCGAGCGTTGGCAGCACCCGCGAATTGGCGAGCGCCAGATCGGAGGCGGATTGGGCGGCGGCGGGAACGGCCGAGCCGAGCCCGGTCAGGGCCGCCAAGCCCGCAAGGGCAAGCAAGATCCCTCGGGCTCGTCCGCCCGCCGCTGGTTCATCCGCCATCATCGAAGCTGACCACAAGCGCCGCCGCCGCGCAACGGGCTGCCTTTAACGTCATCCCCGCCTTTACCCGTCATCCCCGCGAAAGCGGGGATCCCGCCTCTTTCTTCTCGAACCCCGGCAAGCAGGCCGCATTCCCGCTTCGCGGGAATGACAAGGAAATCGCGCGCCGGGCGGCGAGTTTGCATCGTCATCCCGGACTTGATCCAGGATCCACCTTCTTGCGCCAACTCAAGAAAGAGAGGTGGATGCCGGATCAGGTCCGGGATGACGGCCTTTCCGGATCGAAGGTGCAGTCCTTATTGGGCACGGGCGCTGGGCGGCAGCCGCCAGTTCATCCGCCCGCGCACCCTGTCCGAGGTCGGCCGCCCGGCGGAGTCGCGGGCCGGGGTGAAGCGGGCGCGGGCCTGGATCATCCGGCAGGTCTCCGAATCGAGGATCGCCGAGCCGCTCGGAACGAGCACCGAGCACCGCTCCACCCGCCCGCTGGCAGCGACTTCGGTCTCATATTCGACCGTCCCCTCCTCCCCGGCGCGGAGCGCCGCGGGCGGATAGTCGAGGTCGGCGAACAGGTTCGGCTGCTTCGCTCGGGCGCGGATGGCGGGAACCGCCGTCCGGGCGGGTTCCGGCGCCGCCGCCGGCCCCGCCTGCTCCGCCGCCGCGAGCAAGGCGGCAAGGGCCGCGGGACCGAGCCGCTGCAGATCCTCGAAGGCGGGCGCCGTCGCCTTTTTATCGCCGTCGCCCTCTCCGTAGATCCCGCGCTCGCCGTCCTTGGGGTAGAGGATGAAGTAGAAGGGCGCCGCCGGATTGCCCTCCTCCGCCGCGACCACCAGGGTCGCCTTGTCCTCGCACCCGAAGACGAGCCAGCCCGTCCCGCCGAAGCTCCGGCGCAGCGGGCCCTTCTCGCAGCTCAGCGGCGGCGGGGACTCGGCCGGAGCCGGCGCGGGAGCGGCGGGAGGGGCGCCCAGGGCGGCGAGGGCGAGGAGCGGTCCGAGAGGCATGGCGGCACTCTAGGGCTGGAGGCCGCGGCAGGGAAGCGGAGACGGCCCTCGAGCGACTGTCGCCGGAGAGGCGGCGGCGAAGGGGCTATAGTGACGGTATGTTCACCGAGAGCCGAAGGTGCCCCGCGAGGGCCGAGTTAAATATATTCTGTCACTGTTTAGCTTATGACCGGCTTCGCCAGCGAATCCGTCACGCCGCCTTCGCGTGCCTCGGCTCCGGTACCGGACAGCCCATCTCCTCCGCCGCCTCCGTCCAGCAGACGATGGCGTCGTCGACGCTCGCAAGCGCCTCCTGCGGCGTCTCGCCGTCCGCCATGCAGCCCGGCAGCTCCGGCGCCGTGGCCCCAAAGCCGCCGCCTTCCGCCTCGGTGAGCGGCCGGATCGGGATCTCGTAATCCTGCGGCTTCACGCTCTCACGCGGCCCGATGCAGTCGCGGCTCCGAGATCGGCTCCCCCGCCTTGCGCGCGCAATAGATCCAAGCGGCGATCGCGTCCTCGACATTGGCAAGGGCTTCGACTCGGGTTTCGCCGTCGGACATGCAGCCCGGAAGCTCCGGGACTGTCGCCAGGAAGCCGCCGCCATCCTCCTCGGAGAGCGGCTCGATCACCACCTTGTAGGCACCACGGGCGTCGGTCACGTCTGCTCCTCTCGAGCCGCCCGCACGGCTTGGACGTAACGGACCAGCTTGCGGATATATACCGGCTTGATCGGCCGCCTGAAAGGGATGGTGAGGCGATCGAGTTGGGTGGGTCCTTGATGCCGTAGTGCGAGCCGCCTGGCGGTGAATCGAACTCTAGCGCGAACGCGATGCACAAGGTCTTCACGTCCTCGATCCGCCAGTCGCGCGGGTTCGCCCGCATCCGCTCAAGCAGCTTCTCGCCCCGCGCCACTCCCATCGCTTAGCGTTGGTTCTGCGCATATGGGAGTCGAAAACGAAAAGGCCGCCCCTTCCGGGACGGCCCTTCCTGTCTCTGATCCGGCTCGAAGTACCACTTCGAGACGCACGACCTAACCCAGAAGCTCCTGCTCCAGCTTCTTGGCCATCTCTTCGATATTCTCCGGCGGCCACCCGGGGATGTCCATCCCCAGCCTCAGCCCCATGGACGACAGCACTTCCTTGATCTCGTTCAAGGACTTGCGGCCGAAGTTCGGGGTGCGGAGCATTTCCGCCTCGGTCTTCTGGACGAGGTCACCAATGTAGATGATGTTGTCGTTCTTGAGGCAGTTGGCGCTGCGCACGGAGAGCTCGAGCTCGTCCACCTTCTTCAAGAGGTAGCGGTTGAGCTGGTTGGCGTCCTGCTCGGTCTCGGCGGCCGACGGGCCCATGCCGTGGCCGTGGCTGGGCACGTGGGCGGCGATGCTGTCGTCGAAGTGGACGAAGAGCTGCAGCTGGTCCTGGAGGATCCGGGCGGCGTAGGCGACGGCGTCGTCGGGCGTGATGGTGCCGTCGGTCTCGACCGTCAGGGTGAGCTTGTCGTAATCGAGCTCCTGGCCGACGCGGGTGTTCTCGACCTTGTAGCTGACCTGGCGCACCGGGCTGTAGAGCGCGTCGATCGGGATGATCCCGATCGGAGCGTCGGCCGGCCGGTTGGAGGCGGCGGGGACATAGCCCTTTCCGGCCTCGGCGGTCAGCTCCATGTTGAGCGTCGCGCCGTCGTCGAGGTGGCAAAGGACGAGGTCGCCGTTCATCACTTCGATGTCGCCGGTGGTGGCGATCTGGCCGGCGGTGACTTCGCCCGGGCCGGTGGCCGAGAGAGCGAGCCGGCGCGGCTGGTCGCCTTCCATCCTGAGAGCGATCTGCTTCACGTTGAGGACGAGGTCGGTCATGTCCTCGCGCACGCCCGCGAGGCTCGAGAACTCGTGCAGCACGCCCTCGATCCGGATCGAGGTCACCGCGGCGCCCTGGA
>DASVTA010000512.1:0-7114 GCA_036387815.1 Allosphingosinicella sp. | reverse complement strand
GGCCCCGATCGCAACTTTGGGGCGATGAACCGCGCCGCCCTCGCTCTTGCCGCCTTCATCGCCCTTGCCGGCTGCGACTCCTCGCCCCGCCCCGCCTGGGCCGACGGGCGGATGGTGACGGAAGAAGTGCGCGGCGGCGGCCAGGCGCAGGATCTTTCAAGGTTCGAGGCCCGGCTGCTCGCGGTGCACAATCGCGAGCGGGCGGCGACCGGCGCTCGCCCGCTCGTCTGGGATGCCGCTCTCGCCGCGGCTTCCGCCTCTTACGGCCCGGCTCTCGAGCGGCTCGGCAAGCTTGCCCATTCCCCCGCCAACATGCGGCACGGGCAGGGCGAGAATCTGTGGATGGGAACCCGCGACGCCTATGAGCTGGAGGAGATGGCGGAAGGGTGGGCGGCGGAGAAGAGCCTGTTCCGGCCCGGCTTCTTCCCCAGCGTGAGCCGAAGCGGCCGGTGGAGCGACGTCTCCCATTATACCCAGATGATCTGGAAGGGCACGGCCCGGGTCGGCTGCGCCGTCCACAAGAGCCGCAAATGGGACTTCCTCATCTGCCGTTATTCCCCTCACGGCAACGTCGTGGGGCAGAGGGTGCCTTGATCTGCCTCCACACGCACATCGTGGGGAGGGGACCGGGCTTTGCCTGGTGGAGGGGTGACCTGTTGAGGCCTCGTCAGATCACCCCTCCACCACCTTCGGTGGTCCCCCTCCCCATCTGCGATGGGGAGGCAAAGGGCTTGTCCGCTCTCTTCAAATCGTCTCAACAGGGCGAAGAAAAGGAAGGGGGCGCTTCATGGACCTGTTCGCGCGCAAGGCGGTCGTCGCAGACGAGGATATGGCGCCGGAGCACAAGCTCCACCGAAGCCTCGGCTGGCCGCACCTGGTCGCGTTGGGGGTCGGCGCCATCGTCGGAGCCGGGATCCTCGCCCTGATCGGAGTGGGCGCGGCCAAGGCGGGGCCGTCGGTCCTGCTCTCCTTCGCCATCGCCGGAGTGATCTGCGCCGCGGCCGCCTTGGCTTATGCCGAGATGGCGACGATGATCCCGGCCTCGGGAAGCGCCTACACCTACACCTATGTGGTGATCGGCGAGCTCCTCGCCTGGATCGTCGGCTGGAGCCTGATCCTCGAATATTCGCTGGTGGTGAGCGCGGTGGCGGTCAGCTGGTCCGAGTTCGCGGTGCCCCTCCTCAACGAGATCGTCCGCTTCCCCGCCGCCCTCTCCGGCGGCCCCCACGCGGGGGGCGTCGTCAATCTTCCCGCCGTCTTCATCGTCGCCGTCGTCGCCGCGCTGCTGATCGCCGGCACGCGCGAGAGCGCATCGCTCAACGCGGCTCTGGTGGTCCTCAAGATCGTCGCACTGATCGTCTTCGTCGCCGTGACGCTGCCCTATTTCGACGGCGCCAATTTCGAACCCTTCATGCCCTATGGCTTCGTCAAGTCCGGTGCGCCGGGAAGCGAAGTGGGAGTCATGGCCGCGGCGGCGATCATCTTCTTCGCCTTCTACGGCTTCGACGCCATCGCCACGGCGGCCGAAGAGGCGAAGGACCCGGGGCGCGATCTCGCCATCGGAATCGTCGGCTCGATGCTCATCTGCGTCGTCATCTACATCGCCGTCGCGGCCGCCGCGATCGGAGCCGTGTCCTACACCGTCTTCGCCAACAGCGGCGAGGCGCTCGCCCTGATCCTTCGCGAGCTCGGCCACCCGTGGACCGCCCGCTTCGTGGCTGCGACGGCCGTCATCGCCTTGCCGACGGTCATCCTCGCCTTCTTCTACGGCCAGAGCCGGATCTTCTTCGTCATGGCCCGCGACGGCCTTCTGCCGCGCGGGCTCGCGAGAGTGTCGGGCCGCGGCTCGCCGGTGCGGATCACCCTGTTCACGGCGGTCATCGTCGCCGCCCTGGCCGGGATCGTGCCCCTCGACGAGCTGGCCGCCCTCGCCAATGCAGGCACTCTCACCGCCTTCATCGCCGTCTGCCTGTGCATGCTGATCATGCGGCGGCGAGCGCCCGAGGCGCAGCGACGCTTCAGCACGCCGCTGCCTTGGGTGGTCGGGATCGGGGGGATCCTGGGCTGCCTGTACCTGCTCTACAGCCTGCCCTGGACGACCCAGCGTTACTTCATGATCGCCCACGTCGTCGGGCTGGTCATCTACTTCGCCTACGGCGCGCGGCGAAGCGTGGCGTCGCAGGGCGCCTAATCCGTCATCCCGGCGAAAGCCGGGACCTCGGGACAAGAAGTCTCGGCGGGTCTCCCCGAGGTCCCGGCCTTCGCCGGGATGACGATCAAGCCGGAGCGAACTCGCCGCTGCCCTCGTCGAGCAGGTGAAGCACACCGTCGGCAATCGCGAAATAGGCGCCGTGGAGCTTGAGGCGGCCGTCCGACTCGCGCTCGCGCACCCAGGGAAAGGTGCGCAGATTGGCGAGGCTGACCCGCACCGCCTCGAGCTCCATGGCCCGGAAATCTTCGCCGTGCCGGGACCGCACCTTGTCGCGGGCGTCGCGGAGCAGGTCGATCCAGTCGGCGATGAAATGGCCCTCGCCATGGGCGGCGTCGTCGAACTGGCCGGTCAGCGCGGCCGCGCAGCCCCCGCAGAAGCCGTGGCCCATCACCACCACCTCCTCCACCTGGAGCTGGGTGACGGCGAATTCGAGGGCGGCGGAGACGCCGTGATGGCCGCCGGTCGTCTCGTACGGGGGCACCAGCGCCGCGACGTTGCGGACGACGAACATCTCGCCGGGTCCGGAATCGAAGATCTGGGTCGGGTCGACCCGGCTGTCCGAGCAGGCGATCACCATCACCCGCGGGCTCTGGCCCTCGGCGAGCTGCGACCAGCGCTCGCGCTCCCGCGCCCAGCCGCTCTCGCGGAAGCGCCGATATCCTTCGATCAGAGTCGTGATGCCGGACAAAGCCTAAGTCTCCCATCCGTTCGCTCGGGCCTGCCGAAGGCCGCTCCTGTCGCCGCGCCTAAGTGAAGGCAGGGGTTTCGACAAGCTTCCCGGCAGGCGGCGCTGCGCCGAGGTGGCGCAGGACCGGCAAGGACGCTAAACAGGTACCGATTGCGGGAGCGTGACATGACCGGTGCAAAGTTCACCAAGAAGAACGATTCGATCGAGATCCGGCTGCCGGACGAGACGAAGGCGGCCTTCAGAGAGAAGTGCCGCCGGGAAGGGCGCACGGCCAGCGACGCCGTGCGGTCCTTCATCGATGAGCAGCTCGATCCCGGCGGGCTGGTCCGGCGGCGGCGCAGGTCGCTTTGGCGAATCGGCATCGCCGTCGCGGCCGGAGCCGTTCTGGGCGGAGGCGTGGCGGCGCCCTCCATCGCCGCTTCCTCCGGCAACAGCCGGTCGGCGTTCCAGGCGCTGGACCGGGACCGGGACGGCGCTCTCAGCTATGAGGAATTTCGCTCCCGCTAGGGTCGGTACTCAATTGGCGGATTCCCGGTTCGACCCGATTTGCCGGCGTTCCAGGGTCATCCCGGCCTTCGCCGGGATGACGTCCTCAAAGATGCGGTTATCGCACCGATCTAATCGAGCCCGGGCCCCAGGAGGGGCGGCTGCCAGGACACGTTTCACAGCGTGTCCGGACACGACATCGCTGGCGCCCGCCGGAACGATCGGCTTGATCGCGACCATGATCGACAGCCCCAAATCACCGCGGCGGACGCACTGGGTCCGCGAAGCCCGCAACGTCGCCGGCCTGCTCCTGCTTGTGCTCGGCTTCCACAGCCTGGTGGCGAAGCCCTTCTACATCCCGTCCGAATCGATGATGCCGGGGCTGCAGGTCGGCGACCGGCTCCTGGTCAGCAAATATCCCTATGGCTGGTCCTACGCCTCCGCGAGCTTCCACCTTCTGCCTTCCATGCAGGGCCGCCTGTTCGGCCGGATCCCGCAAAGGGGGGATATCGTGATCGTGACCCGGCCGGGGCCCGGCAGGAGGGAAGACCTCATCAAGCGAGTCGTCGGGCTGCCCGGCGACAGGGTGCAGATGGTCCGCGGCCGGCTATGGCTCAACGGAAGCCCGGTTCCCACCCAAGACCTGGGCTACCGCCGCTTCCGGGCCGATTCGAACCTGCGCTGCCCCGCGACCGATCCGGAGCCGCGGCCGGGGAGCGATCCCGGCGAAGGTTATTGTCGCCTGCATGTCCTGAGGGAGACGCTGCCCGGCGGACGCTCCTATGACGTCATCGACCTGCATCGAAGCCGCCAGGACGACACCGCGCCGTTCGACGTCCCGCCGGGGCACGTGTTCCTGCTTGGGGACAATCGCGACAACAGCGCGGACAGCCGGTTCCCGCTGACGTCGGGCGGGCTCGGCGGGGCGGTTCCGCTCGAGGCCGTCGGCGGACGGGCCGAGTTCGTCTCCTTCTCGCTCAAGGGGGAGGCGACCTGGAACCCCCTGACCTGGCCTTCCAATTTCAGGACCGATCGCTTTGGGGCTTCACTTCGGCCCGAAGGGTGACTCGCCGCTTGTTGTTAACAAGGGCGAGCATCGCTATCTGGCCCCGCATGAGCGAAGCCGATCCGATCCTCACGCCCGCGCCCCGCCAGCGCAAGCCCGACTGGATAAGGGTCAAGGCGCCGACCAGCACCGGCTTCGCCGAGACCAAGAGGCTGATGCGAAGCCTCAACCTCGCCACCGTCTGCGAAGAGGCGGCCTGTCCCAATATCGGCGAGTGCTGGACCAAGAAGCACGCGACGGTGATGATCCTGGGCGACACCTGCACCCGCGCCTGCGCCTTCTGCAACGTCAAGACGGGGATGCCGCGCGCCGTCGACCCGCTCGAGCCCGAGCATGTCGCCACCGCCGCGGCCGAGCTCGGCCTCACCCATATCGTCGTCACCTCCGTCGACCGCGACGATCTTCCCGACGGCGGAGCCAAGCAGTTCGTCCGGGTGATCGAGGCGCTTCGGCGCAACACCCCCTCGACGACGATCGAGATATTGACGCCCGATTTCCGCAACAAGCCCGAGAGCGCGGTGGAGGCGATCGTCGCCGCCCGCCCCGACGTCTACAATCACAATCTCGAGACGGTGCCGAGGCTCTATCCCACCATCCGGCCCGGCGCGCGCTACTACGCCTCGCTTCGGCTGCTGGAGAGCGTGAAGCGGCAGGACCCGACCATCTTCACCAAGTCGGGCGTGATGGTCGGGCTCGGCGAGCAGCGCCTCGAGGTCCACCAGGTGATGGACGACATGCGCTCGGCCGACGTCGATTTCCTCACCATGGGCCAATATCTCCAGCCGACGCCGCGCCACGCGAAGGTCGACGAGTTCGTCACGCCCGCCGCCTTTTCGGCCTATGGCGCGATCGCCCGTGCCAAGGGCTTCCTGCTCGTCGCGGCCTCGCCGCTCACCCGGTCGAGCTACCATGCGGGCGACGATTTCGCGAAGATGAAGGCGGCGCGGGAAGCGAAGCACAACCGTCACCCCGGCGAAAGCCGGGGTCTCGGGGAGACCCGCCGTGACCTTCCGGCCTGAGTTCCCGGCTTCCGCCCGGATGACGAGGTAAGATCAATGCCCCGCCACACCGAAACCCGCCGTATGCCCTACACGCCCGAGCAGATGTTCGACCTGGTCGCGGACGTGAAACGCTATCAGGAATTTCTTCCCTGGGTGGCGGCGACCCGAGTCCGCTCGGACAGCGAGACCCTGATGATCGCCGACCTCGTCGTCGGCTTCCGGGCGATCAAGGAGACCTTCACCTCGCGCGTCGACAAGCAGCGCCCGCACCGCATCCACACCGAATATATCGAAGGTCCGCTCAAATATCTGCAGAACAGCTGGGTCTTCAAACCGGACGGGCAGGGCGGCACCGAGATCGACTTCTGCGTCGACTTCGCCTTCAAGAACCGCCTGTTCGAAAGCCTCGCTGGGCAGATGTTCGACCGGGCGCTGCGCCGGATGATCGGAGCGTTCGAGGAGAGGGCGCGGGAGCTCTATGGGGACGCTCCTGCCTCCCCATCTGGCGATGGGGAGGCAGAAGCCTCCACCGGCATCAGCAATTCCAGCGCGCACAGCGCCGCCTGAAGCCGCACTCCGCCGCGGCCGAGGTCGCCGAAATGCTTGGTGTCGGCGACCATCTCCTTGGGATCGGCGCTGCGCCGGGCGCGGGCGAAGATCACGGTCCCGACGGGTTTCTTCTCGCTTCCGCCGCCCGGTCCCGCAATCCCGGTGATCGCGACCGCCGTGTCGGCGGCCGTGCGCTTCAGCGCGCCCTGCGCCATCGCCCAGGCGACCGCGATCGAGACCGCGCCGAACGTTTCGACGACGTCTTCGCTCACTCCCAGCAGCGCCGTCTTGGACTCGTTCGAATAAGTGACGAAGCCCGCCTCGAGCACGTCCGAAGAGCCCGGGACCTCGGTCAGTGCCGCCGCGACCAGGCCGCCGGTGCAGCTCTCCGCCACCGCGAGCCTGAGGCCGGCGGCGCGGCTCGCCTCGACGACCTTTCGCGCCGCCTCGATCAGCTCGGGGGGAAGGACGTGATCGCTCGTTTCGCTCACGAGCGGATCGCGGAGCACAGCAGCGGCGGCCCGTCCGCCTTCCCGTCCTTCGCGTCGCGCCTCTCGCGGCCCGCTATGTCGAGCCCGAGGATGATGAGGCCCGCCATGTTCTTGGGCGGCAGCGGCGAGAGCAGGCTGGCCAGCCGGTTGATCCGGCCGCACTCCTTCTGAGCGCCCTTGGCCGCGAGGCCTTGCGCGGCGAGGTCGTGAAGGAGTCCGCGGGCGGTCGCCTCGCTGAGGCCGGCCGGGAACTTGTCCTTCGCCATGGTGGCAAGGACGGTGCTGGCGGCGGCCCAGCGGCGCGTGCTCTCCGCGCCCACGGTCTTGGCCAGAGCGCGGCCGCCGTTCAGCAGATAGGCATCGGCGGGCAGGGCCGGAGCGCAGGCGGTCGCGGCCGCCTCGAGCAGGGGCGGAAGTGCGAACAAGGTCAGGTCCTCGACCTGCGCCTCGGTGAGGCAGGGGCGTTGCGCCTGCTCGGCGGGAGCGGCGGCGAGAAGGGCGGCGATCAGTGCTGATTTCACGAATTTTCCTCCGGAAGGCGGATTGTGGCGATCGCCTGGGCGGCCATGCCTTCGCCGCGTCCGGTGAAGCCGAGCCGCTCGGTGGTCGTGGCCTTGATGC
>DASVTA010000511.1:0-4779 GCA_036387815.1 Allosphingosinicella sp. | reverse complement strand
CATAGACGGTCCCGCCCGAGCTGAGCTTGCTGGTGACCGGGCGGCGGCTGGAATCGTAGCCGGTCTCCACCGCCTCGAGCGGGGCGAAGGCCGCCCAGTGGCTGTCGGACTGGCTGTCGACGGTGCCGCGCTCCACTTTGGTGACGAGCCCGGTGGAGGAATCGATCACCGTCCGAACCGCGCGGTGCTTCAGGTTGCCGCTGCCGTCCGGATCGGGGGAGACGGTGCCGATCCGCTCCCGGTTCGCATTGTAGCGGAAGCGAACGGTGTCGGCGGAGCCGCTGAGCGGGCCGTCCACGGTCAGCAGGTTGCCCGCGGCGTCGTAGGTCATGTTGCTCGTCGCGGTGAGGGCGTTGTCGCCGGAGCCGGTGCTGACGGTGACCGGAAGCAGCCCCTGGCCGTAGGTGGTGACGGTCTTCACCTCGTCCGCCGTGCTGGCGCAACTCGCCCCGGTCTGGCACTGCGAGACGTGGTACGGCATGTAGATGCCGCTCGAGCTCGGCTGGCCGGCGGCGTCGAGACGGACGTAGGTGATCCGGGTCTGCGGGCCGACCGAGCCGACCAGGGGCCCGGTGGCGGTGAGCAGCCCGCCATGGGTGTCGTCATAGGTCAGGCTGGTGGTGCTCCCGCGCGAGTCCGTGACGCTGTTGGGCTTGTTGCACCGGACGGCGACCGTGCAGCTCGCATCGTAGCTGGCGGAGGTGACGATGTCGGGGAGGCCCGAACCGGACTTGGCGACGGAGCGGCTCTCGGTGACGTTGCCGCGGCCGTCATAGGCAAAGGCCGTGTAATTGCCCTCCGGCGCGGTCACCCGAGTCACCCGGTTGCTGGAATCATGCTGGTAGGAAGTGGTGTGGGCGAGCTCGTCCTGATCGGAGACCAGCACCCGCTTCGCGATGTCGAAGGTGAGAATCCGGGTGACGCTGCCGGGCCGGGTCACGGTGGCGGTCCTCGTCCCGCCCGAATCCGAAAAAGCGTAACCGGTGGTGACTCCGCTCCGGGTGACCGAGCTCACCTTGCCGCTCGAATAGGCGATGCTGACGTCGTCGGCGAGGCTGCCGGGATAGCGAACCGCCGTCACCAGGCTGCCGCTCAGCGTATATTGGGTGGTGCGGCCCTCCGCATCGACATAGCTTTGGACGCTTCCCGACATCGCCGGGATGCTCAGCTCCGGCCGACCGGTCTCCGGGCAGGAGATATCCAGGACCCCGCAGGAATCGACCGCCGAATTGAGACCCTTCACGTTCGCGATCCTGGCCCAGGCGCCGCCGAGCGGGCCGCTTGGAACGTCGCTCTGGTACGTGAGCTTCATGTGGTAACCGGCGTTGGTCGTGACCGACAGCAGCCTTCGGCCGGTGAGAACCGCGCCGAGCTGGCTGGTCCAGCTGTCCTCGGCATAATAGAAAGCGAGCGATCGGCCGGACGGGAAGGTGAGCGACGTGATGGCCCGGCCGGCGGCGTTGCCGAAATTGCGGGTGGTCGAAAGGAAAGTGGCCGTCGTTCCGTCGGCAAGCCGGTAAGTGTAGACTCCGCCGCTCAGGCTGAGGGTGGATCCGTTCTGCTCGGCGGGCGTGAACACGCCTGCCGAGAGCGTGAATGTCTCGGAAGCGCCACCGATATCGACATTGTGGGTCGACCCGTTGACGTCGATCGACCCCATCAGGGTGTCCCGGAAGACTCCGCCGCGGACCGCGCGAACGTAAGCCAGGCCCATGTCGGCGCTGCCGATGCTGACTCCCGGCGAGTAGGTGGTGAAGGTGCCGCTGAACAGGTCGACCCCGTTCTCGTCCGCGAACTGACGGACAGGAAAGGCGGCGACGCTCGCCTCCTGGGCCGCGGCGGGTTGGGCCGAAAGGCAAAAGGCGGTGCCCGCGAGAAGGGCGCACGCAAGGGCTCGCGCCCGCAAGGACGTTGTCTGCATCTCGATTCTCCAATTCTCGGCGGCGCCGCCGCGCCTCTTTCCTGCCCGTGCCCGGGAAAGGCTCGGCCGGCCGTTCGCCGGCGCGCCCTACGGCGGCGGCAGGTTGGGCGAGCCCGTGGTCGTCTTGACCGTGCGGTTGTCCGCCTTGTCGTAGGTATAGTTGGTGGCGACGTTGTTGTTCACAGTCCCGTTCCGCTCCACCTGCACCAGCCGGCCGCGCGCGTCATAGGTGTAGGATATCGTCTCGGCGGCCATCGCCAGCGCCGGAACCGCCGCCACAGCCGTCGCCGCCAGCAAGATCGCCATCCGGTCCTTGGCCTTCATCCCCTGTCCCCCTCCGCCGGTCCGATCGCAGCCGGATCGGAGCACAAGTTGAACATGGGCGCTCCTACAATGCGAATCCCTTTTGATCCGAATATTGCATAACGAAATCAGTTCGATCGCCGGTCCAGCCCGGAATCCGCGAGCGACTCAGCTCGAACTGGACCTTTAATTGTCGAAGTCAGCGTGGCCGCCTCAGCGTCTCCGCGAGCAGCCGGAACTCCTTCTCCCGGGGGCTCCCCTTGCGCCAGATGAGGGCGATTCGCCGGTAGGCGTGGGCGGCCTCCAGGCGGCGGGCGGCGACTCCGGTATTGGCGAGGATACCGGCTTCGATCGCCATCTCCGGCACCAGCGTCTGCCCCAGGCCGTTGGCGACCATCTGGACCAGGGTGTGGAGCGAGGTTCCCAGCATCGTCGCCTCGGCGCGAAGCTCGGGCCGGTTGCAGGCGGCCAGCGCATGATCCTTGAGGCAATGGCCGTCCTCGAGCAGCAGAAGCCGGTCCTCGTCGATCGCCGCGGCGGCGACTGAGCCTTCGGCGGCGGGCGCTTCTCCGGGCGGGAAGGCGACGAAGAGGCGGTCGTCGAACAGCGGCTCGGATTCCACCTCGCCGCAGCCATAAGGCAAGGCGAGCAGAACGCAGTCGAGCTGGCCGCGGTGGAGGCTGTCGCACGCGGCCTGGCTGGTCTCCTCGCGAAGATAGAGCCGAAGCTCGGGGAACTCGATCCGGAGCCGGGGCAGGAGCCTGGGCAGGAGGAAGGGCGCGATCGTCGGGATCACCCCCATCCTGAGCTCTCCCGCCAGCGGCTTGCCGGCGGCCCGGACCATGTCGGCCAGCTCCTCGGCCTCGCGAAGGATGCGCCGGGCCTTGGCGGCGACCTGGATCCCGAGCGGGGTGAAGCGCACGACCCGCCGGGTGCGCTCGACGAGGACGACTCCGATCAGGCTCTCCAGCTCCCGGATCCCGCCCGACAGGGTCGACTGGGTGACGAAGCAGGCTTCGGCCGCACGGCCGAAATGGCCCGCCTCCTCGAGCGCGACGAGATACTGGAGCTGCTTGAGCGTCGGGACATGGGTACTCATCGTCTCACCCGATCAATGTACGCGAACTAATCAATTTGTCCGATAAGGACCAGCCCCCATATAGGCCCTGCGACAGGGCGCCGCGAGGCGACCTCCGCGAGATTTCAAGGCATCAAACAGGAGGCAATCCCATGCTCACCGTCGGCGACAAGCTCCCCTCTCTCACGGTTCCCGTCCAGCAGGGCAGCGCCCTTCCCGCGGGCGAGACGCTCGATCTGGGCGAGACCGGCGGCAAGTGGAAGGTGCTCTTCTACTGGCCCAAGGACTTCACCTTCGTCTGCCCCACCGAGATCATCGGTTATGGCGAGCTGGCGCAGGACTTCGCCGACCGCGACACGCAGCTGATCGGCGCCTCGACCGACACCGACTTCGTCCACCATGCCTGGCGCAAGGCGGACGAGCGCCTGGCGGCGGCCGACTTCCCCTGGATCGCGGACAACAAGAAGGAGCTGGCGAACGCGCTGGGGATCATCGCCGCCGATGCCGGAGTCGCCTTCCGCGCCACCTTCATCGTCGATCCGGACAACGTCATCCAGCACGTCACGGTGAACGGCCTCAACGTCGGCCGCAACCCGCAGGAGACCCTGCGCATCCTCGACGCGCTTCAGACGGACGAGCTCTGCCCGTGCAACTGGCACGAAGGCGAGGAGGTTCTGCGCCCCGCGGCTTGATCCCCCCTGGGCCGCCAGGACGCAGACCTCGCGACGGGGGGCGCGGGAGCCAAGGCTTCCGCGCCCCTTTTTCTTCATCCCGGCGAAAGCCGGGACCTGGGGGAAACCACATCCGTCATCCCGGCGAAAGCCGGGATCTCGGGGAGACCCACCGAGACGTCTCGTCCTGAGGTCCCGGCCTTCGCCGGGATGACGAGACTTCCCGCTTTCGAAAGGCACCCAATGTCCCTCAAGCAGTTCGCCGATACCCTTCCCGATTACGCGAAGGACCTTCGGCTCAACATCTCCTCGCTTCTCAACGACCAGACGCTGGGCGACCAGCGCAAGTACGGGCTGCTGCTCGCCTGCGCCCACGGCACCGGCTACCGCCCGGTCGTCGCCGCCGCGGAAGCCGAAGCGGAAGGCAAGTTGAGCGAGGAGGCCGCCAACGCCGCCCGCGCCGCGGCCGCGGTGATGGCGATGAACAACGTCTATTACCGCTTCGTCCACCTCGCCTCGAACCCGGAAGACGGCACCCTCCCGGCCCGCCTCAGGATGAACGCGATCGCCACCCACGGTATCGAGCGCGACGACTTCGAGCTGTTCAGCCTCGCGGTAAGTGCGATGAACGGCTGCGGCATGTGCATCGACAGCCACGAGAAGGTGCTCCAGCAGCACGGCGTGAAAGCCGAAACCATCCAGGCCGCCGCCCGCGTCGGCGCGGTGATGAAGGCCATTGCGACGGTCCACGCGACGCTTTGAGGGCCTTGGGCTGAGCGGCGCGCCATGCTAGGGGCGCCGCCATG
>DASVTA010000510.1:0-3723 GCA_036387815.1 Allosphingosinicella sp. | reverse complement strand
CGCCGCCGCCCGGGCCCGCGATCCGCGGGTGGTGCAGGTCTCCGTTTCGCTCGCAGGCTCCTGGTCGGTGATCGACATCGTCCGGGCCGACGGCTTCGTCGCCCACGACGTGCGCCCGCTGGTCCGCCTCAACGTCCAGATCGTGGTCGAACAGAACGGCAGGCGCGAAAGCGGCTATCACGGCCTCGGCGGACGCTATCTCTATGACGGCTTGATGCAACCGGAGACCTGGAACCGGGCCATCGACGCCGCCCTCGCCCAGGCGCTGGTGAACCTCGAATCGGTCGCCGCGCCCGCCGGCGAGATGACCGTCGTGCTCGGCCCCGGCTGGCCCGGAGTGCTCCTGCACGAGGCGATCGGCCACGGCCTCGAAGGAGATTTCAACCGCAAGGGCACCTCCGCTTTCTCCGGCCGCATCGGCGAGCGCGTGGCGGCACCCGGGGTGACGGTGGTCGACGACGGTTCGCTCGGCGAGCGCCGCGGCTCCCTCTCGATCGACGATGAGGGTACTCCGACTCAGTGCACCACTCTGATCGAGGACGGGATTCTGAAAGGCTATATCCAGGATCGCTTGAACGCCCGTCTGATGGGCGTCGAGCCGACGGGCAACGGGCGCCGTGAATCCTTTGCCCACGCGCCGATGCCGCGAATGACCAACACCTTCATGCTCGGCGGCAAGGACGATCCGGGCGAGATCCTCTCGCGGGTCAAGAACGGCAACTACGCCAAGAGCTTCGGCGGCGGCCAGGTCGACATCACCAGCGGCAAGTTCGTCTTCAGCTGCACCGAGGCCTACAGAATAGAGAACGGCAAGCTCGGAGCTCCGATCAAGGCCGCCACCTTGATCGGCGACGGGCCGACCGTGCTGACCAAGGTGGCCGCGATCGGCAACGACATGGCGCTGGACGAAGGAGTCGGCATCTGCGGCAAAGGCGGCCAGACCGTCCCCGCGGGCGTCGGCCAGCCCACCTTGCTGATCGAAGGCCTCACCGTCGGCGGCACCGCCGCCTGATGCCCGTCCCGTGGGCGAGTGAGGTCATCGACTTCTGGTTCTCGCTCGACCCGAAGCAATGGTGGAAAGCAGATCCGGCTCTCGACGAGGAAGTACGGGAGCGCTTCGTCGATCTTTGGCACAGCGAGCAGCGGCGCCCGGTCGCCGACTTCATCGGCTCTCCGCAGGACGCGCTGGCGGCCGTGATCCTGCTCGACCAGTTCCCGCGCAACATGCACCGTGGCCACGGCGACAGCTTCGCGACCGATCATATGGCGCTGGCCATCGCCAAGGGGGCGGTCGAGCGCGGCGATGAAGAGCAGCTGACCCCCGCTGAGCGCGGAGTGCTCTACATGCCGTTCCAGCACAGCGAGGATATCGAGGATCAGCGCCGCTCGGTCGCGCTGTTCACCGCCCTGGGCGGCGATCAGCTAGGTTTCGCCAAGAAGCACCACGACGTGATCGAGCGCTTCGGCCGCTTTCCCCACCGCAACACGATCCTCGGCCGCACCCCGCGGCCGGACGAGCTTGCGGCCGGCGACGTGACTCCCTGGTAGTGGCGCTGGTCCAGGTCGCCAGGCTCGACAGCCGAATGGCCGCCGAGATCGTGCGCGGACGGCTGGAATCGGAAGGCATCCCGGCAATGCTGTTCGACGACGGCCTCGCCAGCCTCGGCATCGGATCGCTGACTCCGGTGCGGCTGATGGTGGACGAGGATGACGAGGCGGTCGCGCGAGACCTGCTCGCCTCCTTCTAACGGCCGAGGTAGGGGAGGATAGGCGTCAGGTCGTAGCCGGCGGCCTCGACCTTGCCCGCGATCTCGCCGACCTTGTCTCCCGCCTGCGCCCTGGCAAGCGCCCACAGATAGGTGGAGCGGGTTCCCGACCTGCAAAAGGCGAGTGTCCTCCCTTCCGCCGCCTCCAGCGCCTCCGCCATCGCCTGCACTTGATCCGGGTAGAGCCCGCCGGCCACCGGTATGTGTCGGTAGCCGATCCCCGCCTCCCGAGCGGCGACTTCGATCTCGGCGGCGAAAGGCTGCCCCGGCTCCTCGCCGTCCGGGCGGTTGTTGACGATCATCGTCACGCCTTCGGCGGCGATCCTCGGCATGTCGTCCGGCCTGATCTGTCCCGCCACCAGCGTCTTCCCGTCGAGCGCCTTCATGCCGGCTCCGACTGCCTCAGCGCCTCGAGGAAGGACTGGCCGTAGCGACCCAGCTTGGCGGCTCCGACTCCCGAAACCCGGGCGAGCTCGGCCAGGCTGCGCGGCTTCGCCTCCGCCATCTCTCGGAGCGTGCTGTCGTGGAAGACGACGTAGGGCGGGACTCCCGCCGCGGCGGCAAGCTCGCGCCGTCTCTCGCGAAGCGCTTCGAACAGCGGATCGTGCGGGTGGTCGCCGGCGGCGCCGCGCCTGCGCTTCGACCGCTTGGGCGGAACCACGACTCTGACCTGCTCCTCGCCTTTCAGGATCGCCTTGGCCGCGGGCCCGAACGAGAGGCCGCCATAGTCGTCGGCGCGCAGGGCGTCTCGGGCGAGGAGGGCCCGGGACGCGGGTTTGAGAAGCGCGAGCTCCTCCTCATTGGCAATCCCGAACACGCTGAGGCGGTGATGGCCGAAATTGTGGATCTTGTCGGTCTCGCGGCCGGCAAGCACGTCGGCCAGATGTCCGATTCCGAAGCGCATCTCGGTCCGGAACGCGGCGGACAGAAGCTTGCGGGCGATCTCGGTCACGTCCACCGCTTGCGGCGGATTGAGGCAATTGTCGCAATTGCCGCACGCCGGAGGCGGCTGCTCGCCGAAGTGGCGCAGCAATATGGCTCGGCGGCAGCCAGGAGCTTCGACCAGCGCCGCAAGCGCGTTCAGCCGGTCCCTCTCTCCCGGCTGCCGGCTCTCCTCGACTTCCGAGGCGATGCGGCGGCGGGCCCGGGAGAAATCCTCGGCGCCCCAGAACAGATGCGCCTCAGCCGGCTCGCCGTCGCGCCCGGCGCGGCCGGTCTCCTGATAATAGGCCTCGATCGACTTGGGCAGGCCGGCATGGGCGACGAAGCGCACGTCCGGCTTGTCGATTCCCATCCCGAACGCGATCGTCGCGACCATCACCATGTCTTCGGACGCGACAAACGCTTTCTGGTTGGCGGCGCGCACTCGCGGGTCGAGCCCCGCATGGTAGGCAAGCGCCTTGCGCCCACCCTGCGAGAGTTGCGCGGCCAGCTTCTCGGTCGCGTCGCGGCTTGTCGTGTAGACGATGCCCGGCCCCGGCTGCTCGGCGAGCAGCGCCTTCAATTGCGCGCCGATCCCGTCGCGGGGGCGGATGTGGTAGCGGATGTTGGGCCGGTCGAACCCGGCGAGGATCAGGCCCTCGGCCGGGAGGCCGAGCTGGACCAATATATCGGCGCGGGTATGGGCGTCTGCCGTTGCCGTCAGCGCAAGCCGCGGCACTTGCGGCAAAGCGTCGAGCAAAGGCCGGAGCAGCCGGTAGTCCGGGCGGAAGTCGTGACCCCATTCGGACACGCAATGGGCTTCGTCGATCGCGACCAACGCCAGCTTCACCTGGCTCAGCAGGTGCCGGAAGCTCTCGCTGCTCGCCCGCTCCGGCGCCACGTAGAGCAGATCGAGATCGCCCCGCCTCAGCCGGGCCACCGTCTCCTCGCCGTCGCTGTCGGCGGAGGTGAGAGCTGCAGCCTGGATTCCGAAGGCATTGGCGGCCCGGATCTGGTCGTGCATCAGTGCGATCAG
>DASVTA010000509.1:0-10230 GCA_036387815.1 Allosphingosinicella sp. | reverse complement strand
CGCGATCTTCGAAGCGCCGCTCCACCACATCCTCCGGCCGGAGCACCAGATCGTGCGGACGGTGGAATGGCGCGGCCGCGAGCGCTCTTATTACGAGATCGAATGGGAGGGGCGGCGCATCTGGGGCGCGACCGCGGCGATGATCGTCAACCTGTCGCGCCGGCTGGAGCTGGCGGAGTGAAGCTCCCCAGGGCGCCTTGGCAGCGGCGGGAGGGTATGAAGACACTGCTCGCGGCGCTCGGCGCCCAGGACGGCGATACCCGCTATGTCGGCGGATGCGTCCGCGACACTCTGCTCGGCCTCCCGGTCAGCGACGTCGACCTCGCCACCCGCCTGGCGCCGCAGGAGGTGATGGACCGCCTCGGCGGGGCGCGGATCAAGGCGGTGCCGACCGGGCTCGCCCACGGCACGGTGACGGCCGTCGTCGCCGGCCAGCCGGTCGAGGTGACGACTCTGAGGCGGGATGTGGCCACGGACGGGCGGCGGGCGACGATCGCCTACACCGACGATTGGCGCGAGGACGCGGCCCGCCGCGACTTCACGATCAACGCTCTGCTGGCCGATCCGGTCACCCTCGAGGTCCACGATCATTTCGGCGGGGAGGAGGATCTGGCGGCGCGCCGGGTCCGCTTCATCGGCGACCCGCTCACCCGCATCGCCGAGGACCATCTGCGCATCCTGAGGTTCTTCCGCTTCTTCGCACGATTCGGATCGGGCGAGGCCGACGGCGAAGCCCTGACTGCCTGCACGCAACGCGCGAACGACCTCATGGCCCTGTCTCGCGAGCGAATCGCGGACGAGCTCACCAAGCTGCTCTCTTTGCCCGACCCGGTCGGTGCGGTCCGGCTGATGGTCGAACGCGGGATATTGAAGCCGGTGCTTCCGGAAATCGGAGCGGAGGGCGCAGACCGGCTGGCGAGACTGGCGCGGCGGGAGGCGGAAGCGGGCGTGCCTGGGAACCCGCTCCGGCGGCTCGCGGCCCTGCTTCCGGCGGAGCCGGACACCGCCGCGGCGATCGCCGCCCGGCTGCGGCTGTCCAACCGCTCGGCCAAGAGGCTGGCGGCTGCGGCGGGGCGAAGCCCCGGCGAGGAGCGCGCGCCGGAGGTTCTCGCCTATCTGGTCGGCGGCGACGAGGCCGTGGACCGGATCCTGCTCGGCGACGGGGAGCCGGGGGCCGCGGCGGTCCTCGCCGGCTGGCAGCGGCCTCGGCTGCGGATCGGCGGCGGCGACCTCATCGCCATGGGTCTTGCTCCCGGGCCGGTGGTGGCTCGAACGCTCCAGGCGATCGAGCGGGAATGGGCCGAGGCCGGTTTCCCGCCGGACGGGCCGGCGCAGCGGGCGATCGCCCGGCGCCATGTCGACCAGGCATTGCGCGAGCGCGAATAAAGCCGAAGCGGCGCTGCGGCGATCGGCGGCGCTGGCGCTCTAGAGCGTGATCGGCTTTGGCTGAACCGTCGGTCTCGAGCGGCCGGCTGGAGAAGAACCACGTTCTTCCCGTCATTCCGGACTTGATCCGGAATCCATGAACACCGTCCTCGCTCCAGTTGGACCCGCCGTGTTCATGGATCCCGGCCTTCGCCCGGATGACGTATGTGTCAGAAGGCGATCACGGTCTACCCGAACGGATTTTCCTTGGGGAAGCCCGTCGGAGGCATCCGCCCGGCGGCGCCGCGCGCGGCACGCCACGGGTTCATGTCGCCTTCCGTCCGAACCCGGCCGCTGCCGCCGCCCATCGGCCAGCTGAGCCCATCGGCGAAGCGGAAGCTGGTCGCTCCGGCGAGGCCGCCGTCGCGGTAGCGCTGGAGCTGGACGCCCTGGCCGCGGCCCATCTCGGGAAGCTCGGCGATCGGGTAGACGACCAGCTTCCGGTTGTCGCCGATGACGCCGACATAATCGTCCGCTTCGCCGATCGGGCGGACGACCTTCAGCCGGGCGCCGGCCTTGAGGTTGACGACCTGCTTGCCCTTGCGGGTCTCGGCCACGGCGCCGGCCGTGGACGTGACGAAGCCGCGCCCGTCCGAAGTCGCGAGCAGGAGCTTCGCGGCCACGCCCGCGCGGAACAGGGCGACGATGTTCGCCTCGCCCTCGATGTCGACCATGAGCTTGACGGGCTCGCCGAAGCCGCGCCCGCCGGGGAGGCGGTCGGCGGCGAGGGTGTAGAAGCGGCCGTCGGCGGAGGCCAGGAGCAGCTTGTCCGTCGTATGGGCGTGGAAGAAGAAGCGGGCGCCGTCCCCTTCCTTGAACTTGAGCGCTTCCGCTTCCGCGGAATCGACATGGCCTTTCATCGCCCGGATCCAGCCCCGCTGCGACATGATCACGGTGACCGGCTCCCGCTCGATCATCGCCTCGAGCGGGATCTCGCGGGCCGGCGCCGCTTCCTCGATCAGGGTCCGGCGCCGGCCGAGCTCGGTCGATTGGCCGTAGCGGTCGCGCAGCGCGGTGAGATCCTTCTTCAGGCGAGTGCGCTGGCGAGCGGTCGATTCGACCAGCCTGGCGAGTTCCTCCCGCTCCGAGATCAGCGCGTCGCGCTCCTTCTTGAGCTGCATCTCCTCGAGCCGGCGGAGCGAGCGCAGGCGCATGTTGAGGATCGCTTCGGCCTGCCGGTCGGTCAGCCCGAACTCCGCGATCATGATCGGCTTCGGCTCGTCCTCCGTGCGGATGATCTCGATCACCCGGTCGAGATTGAGGAAAGCGATGAGATAGCCTTCGAGCAGCTCGAGACGATCGTCGATCTTGCCGATCCGGTGCTGCGCGCGGCGGACGAGCACCTCGAACTGGTGGGCCAGCCAGGCCGAGAGCACGTCCTTCAGCCCCATCACCCGGGGCGTGTGCCTGGCGTCGAGAACGTTCATGTTCAGAGGCACCCGCACCTCGAGATCGGTGAGCCGGAACAGGCTCTCCATCAGCAGCTGCGGATCGACCGTGCGGCTTCGAGGTTCGACGATGATCCGCACCTGGGCGTCCGATTCGTCGCGGACGTCGGCGAGGATCGGAAGCTTCTTGTCCGCGATCAGAGCGGCGATCTGCTCGATCAGCTTCGACTTGGGCACCTGGTAGGGGATTTCGGAGATCACCGCGACCCAGGTGCCGCGGCCCTGATCCTCGGTCGTCCACCGGCCGCGCACACGGAACGAGCCGCGGCCCGTCTCATAGGCCGCGGCGATCGCGGCGCCGCTGTCGACGATGACTCCGCCGGTCGGGAAATCCGGGCCTGAGACGAAGTCCATCAGCGCCGACGGCTCGGCCCGCGGATTGTCGATCAGGTGGATGGCCGCGTCGACGATCTCCGCCAGATTGTGCGGCGGGATCGAGGTCGCCATGCCGACGGCGATCCCGCTCGCGCCGTTGGCGAGGAGGTTGGGGAACAGTCCGGGGAAGACTTCGGGCTCTTCCTCCTCGCCATTATAGGTGGGGCGGTAGTCGACCGTTCCCTCGTCGAGCCCGGCCATCAGCTCGATCGCGGCAGGCGTCAGGCGGGCTTCGGTGTAGCGGTAGGCGGCGGCGTTATCGCCGTCGATATTTCCGAAATTGCCCTGCCCGTCAACGAGCGGGTATCGAAGCGAGAAATCCTGAGCCAGTCGGACCATCGCATCGTAGACCGACTGATCGCCGTGCGGATGATATTTGCCGATCGTGTCGCCGACGACCCGCGCGCATTTCTTGTAACCGGAGGCGGGATCCAGGCGAAGCAGCCGCATCGCCCAGAGCAGCCGGCGGTGGACCGGCTTCAGGCCGTCGCGAACGTCCGGGAGCGATCGGGCGGTGATCGTCGACAGGGCGTAGACGAGGTAACGCTGCGAGAGCGCGTCCTCGAACCTGTGATTCTGGATCGGATCGATATCGTTCAAAGCGTCGGACATGGCGGACCGATAGCAGCGGCATTCGAGCGAGGCACCCCTCTTGCCATTGTCTACTGAAAAGATAATGTAACATCCCCGGCATGAGACCGGATTGAAGAGGAGAGAGGGATGCGCAAGGCAATCTGTTTGGGCCTTCTCCTGACGACGGCCGCGTGCGGCCAGGGCGGCGGCGAAGCGAGCGGCGACAGCAACATGGCCACGTTCGACGTGAGCGAGGACGCCTCCGCGCCGGCGTCAACGGATTCCGCATCGAGGTCGGGGCCGCCCGCAATCACGCCCACGGCCGCGCCTGGGGTCGCCTTCAACTATCGCTATGCCTTCCGCCTCCCCGCGGAAAATATCGGGCGGGTGCAGGAAGAGCATGCGCAAGCCTGCGAGAAGCTGACCGTCGCCCGATGCCGGATCACGGCGATGACCTATCATGACGAGGGGGACGGCGACGTCCAGGCGCAGCTTTCCTTCAAGCTCGATCCCGCCCTCGCCCGCGCCTTCGGCCGCGACGGGATCGCGGCGGTGGACAAGGCGGAGGGCGAGCTCCTGCGCGCGGCGATCACCGGCACCGACGTCGGCAGCGAAATTTCCGCCGCCACCCGCACCCAGGCGCAGCAGTCGGACGAGATCCGGCGGATCGAGCAACAGCTTGCCCGTCCCGGTCTCAGCTCGGCCGAGCGGGTGGAGCTTCAGCAGCAGCTGCAATCCCTGCGCAATTCGATCCAGGCGACCGAAACGGAGCAGACCGGCCGCCGCCAGCAGCTTGCGAGCACGCCCGTCTCCTTCGATTATCGGGCGGGCAAGACCGGAAGCCGGCTGGAGCGGGCGATCGCCGATGCGCTCGACAATTTCACCGGTGCGGCGATCACGGCCCTGATCGTGCTCGTGACCTTGCTGCCCTGGCTCCTGGCCACGCTTCTGCTCTGGCTGCTGTGGCGCTGGATCAACCGCCGGTTCGCCGTCACCGCCGGACTCGCGCCGCCGACGGAGCCGCGGGAAGCTAATCCGCCGGAGGCCTGAACGCGTCCGCCGGGGCCCGGGCGGCCTCGGCGGCCATCTCCTGAAGCAGCCAGTCCCGGAAGGCCCGGATCTTGGCCCGGCCGCGCTTGTGCTCGGGATAGACCAGCCACAAAGCAGGGCCGCTGACGACGACGAGCTCGAACGGCTGGACGAGCCGCCCGGCGGCAAGCTCACCGCGCCAGTAAAGCGGCGTCAACAGGCCGACGCCGTGGCCGGCGAGCGCGGCATTGCCTTCGAGCGCCTGCGAATCGAGGCGGATGCCCTGTCTCGGCGGCTCGTCCTCGAGGGCGACTCCGGCCTCCTCGAGCCACTGCTTCCACCACCAGTCTTGCGCGTTCAGGCGTGGAACCCGAAGCAGGTCCTCCGGCCGCGCGAGCCGGTGGCGGTCGCGGAAGCCGGGAGTGCACAGCGGCGTCGAATAAAGGCAGAACAGGAAATGCTGTCTGAGGCCCGGCCATGGCCCCGGACCCATCCGAACGGCAACGTCGACGTCGTCGCTGGCGAAGTCGGCCATGGCGTTGGAAGTGTGCAGCCGCACGGCAAGCTCGGGCCGTGCGATCTGGAAGCCGCCGAGCCGGAAGGAGAGCCAGTTCGACGCGAAGGTCTGGGCGGTGCTGATGACGAGCACGCTCTCATCCGCGTCGACCAGGCCTGAAAAGCCCTCGGCCAGCCGGTCGAATGCGTCGGAGACGACGGGCGCCAGACGCCGCCCCGCCTCGCTCAGGGTCACCCGCCGCTTCGAGCGCACGAACAGCGGCACTCCGAGCCGATCCTCGAGCAGCCGTATCTGATAGCTGACCGCCGCCTGGGTCATTCCCAGCTCCCGCGCGGCGAGGGTGAAATTCTCATGCCGGGCGGCGGCTTCGAAGACCCGGACGGAGGGGAGAGGCGGGAGGTGGCGCATCGGTAGATGATAAGCCGGGCTTATTATCGGGGTCCAGCCTTTAGTTGGACGGAGCAGCAGCTCTGCTCCTATCTCCCTCTCAGCCAAGGCCGCATTGGGCGGCCACAAACGGAAGGAGTGATAAAATGCGCGATGAAATGGACAGCCGCCTCTGGGTTGAGCATGGCCAGGCTTTTTCCGAGGATCTGGCACGCTTCTTTGCCGGGATCGGCGCCGCGTTCCGCCGCCTCAACCAGATCCAGTTCGACGGTCCGTGGAAACACGGCAAGGCTGGTCCCGGACAGGCCTGAGCCGCCACGCAGCCGGAGACCAGACGATGACCGCATCCTCCTTCAGGCTTGCCACTGTCCTTGTCGCCCTTGTCCTCACGGCCTCGGGCATGGCTCTGGCCGCCACCGCCGCCGCCCCGACCCTGCCGGGGCCGATCACCCCCTTCGGCTGCTACGCCTGACCGGGCAGGCGCGCCTTCCCTCCCCTCCCTGCAAGGGAGGGGCTGGGGGATGGGTAGGCGAGCGAAGCGAGACTGCCCGCCGAGTCGAAGTTCCGGTCGCCTCGGCGGTCCCACCCTCGCAATTTGTGTAATTAGTGCCAGGCGCCAATTTCGAAGTGTTCGAAATGTTCGTAATTGGTGCCTGGCACCAATTTCTAAGTGTTTGAAATTCTTGGCTGCAGCTTAATTGGTGCCAGGCACCAATTAGCGTGTTTGCCAGTTGGAACGCTGCTCGCTACCGCCCGCTCATGCGACCCACCCTTGCCCTCACCCTGCTCGCGGCGTTAGCCGGGTGCTCGGTGTCAGAACCCCCCGCCTCCCCGCCCGCCGCGCAGCCCGAGCTGATGAAGTGGCCCGCACTGCTCGAACGCGAGCGGCCCGAGCCCGACGCCACGATCCCCTATGGCGACGACCAGATGCAGAAGGTGGACCTGTGGCTCCCCCCGGGGCCCGGCCCCCACCGGACGGTGCTGATGGTCCATGGCGGCTGCTGGCAGACGGAGATCGCCGACCGCCGGATCATGAACTGGATCGCCGACGATCTGAGGAAACGCGGAATCGCGGTCTGGAACATCGACTATCGCGGAGTGGACCGCTCGGGCGGCGGCTATCCCGGCACCTTCGCGGATGCCGCCGCCGCGGCGGATTCGCTTCGGGAGCACAGCGGCCGCTACCGGCTCGACATCTCCCCGCTCGTGGCGGTCGGCCATTCGGCGGGCGGGCACCTGGCCCTGTGGCTCGCGGCGCGGCGGGCTGCAGGCCGCCGGGCAGCGAGTCCTCTCATCCCGAGCGGCAGCCCACTCCTCGCCGCCGCGGATCCCCTGCCGATCCACTCGGTGATCAGCCTCGGCGGGCTGCCGGACCTCGAGCTTGCCGCCACTCCGCCCGGAAGCGGCTGCGGAACCGAGGTGATCGAAAAGCTGGTTGGGCCGCCGACCCTGAGCAGCCGAAGCGTCTACGCCGACACCTCCGTTCCCCGGCTCGCGCCGCTCGGAGTGCGCCAGGTCCTGATCAACGGCCTCCAGGACCGGATCATACCGACCGCCTACGCCGAGGATTATGCGTCGAAGATGCGGGCGTCGGGCGACAAGGTGAAGGTCCGGATGATCGACCGCACCGGCCATGTCGAGCTGATCGCGCCCGAGACGGCGGCCTGGGCGGCGACGGTGGAGGAGATAGAGGCGGCCCTCATGCGTCATTCCGGCGAAGGCCGGAATCCATGAACACGGCCGGCCGAAACACGGACACGACCGTGTTCATGGACCCCGGCCTTCGCCGGGGTGACGGGGCGTGACCACCCTCGACCAAGTCCGTGCGCTCGACGCCGCCGACCCGCTCCGCCCCTTCCGCGACCGCTTCCACCTGCCCGAGGGGATCATCTACCTCGACGGCAATTCGCTGGGCGCGCTTCCGAAGGCGACCGTCGCCCGCCAGTCGGCGATGGTCGAGGAGGAATGGGGCTCCGAGCTGATCCGGAGCTGGAACACGCGCGGCTGGATCGAGGCGCCGCAGCGCGTCGGAGCCAAGATCGCGCCGTTGATCGGAGCCAAGCCCAATGAGGTGATCGTCGCCGATTCGACGTCGGTGAACCTGTTCAAGCTGATCGTCGCCGCCGCCGCGCTCGCGCCCGGCCGGCGGCAGCTCCTGTCCGAAGCGGGCAATTTCCACACGGACCTCCACATCGCCGCCGGCGCCGCCGATCTGGCGGGGCTTCGCCTCGACATCGTCGAGCGCGACTCGATCGAAGCGGGCCTCGGCCCGGACACCAACCTCCTCCTTCTGACCCACGTCCACTTCAAGGCCGGCTTCCGCTTCGACATGGCCGAGGTCACGGCGCGGGCCAAGTCGGCGGGCGCGACGACGCTGTGGGACCTCAGCCACAGCGCCGGGGCAGTGCCGCTGGACCTGAACGGCGACGGCGCCGAGCTCGCCGTCGGCTGCGGCTACAAATATCTGAACGGCGGCCCGGGCGCTCCGGCCTTCCTCTACGTCGCCGAGCATCTGCAGGAACGGCTCATGCCGCCGCTGCGCGGCTGGATGGGCCATGCCGAGCCCTTCGCCTTCACCGACGACTATCGCCCGGCGCCCGGAATGGACCGCTTCCTGGTCGGAACGCCGCCGATCCTGAGCCTCGCGGCGCTCGAGAGCGGAGTGGAAAGCTTCGAAGGCGCATCCATGGGCCTGCTCTGGGCCAAGAGCGTTTCCCTTTTCGAGCTGTTCGCGAACCTCGTCGAGGCGCGATGCCCCGACCTCGCCTGCATCTCCCCGCGCAGCCCGGACCGGCGCGGAAGCCATATCAGCTTCCGCCACCCGAACGCTTTCGAGCTGTGCCAGGCGCTGATCGAAGACGGAGTGGTCGGCGACTTCCGCGCCCCCGACGTCGTGCGCTTCGGCCTGACCCCGCTCTATCTCGGATTCGAAGATGTCTGGCACGCTGTGGAGCGCATGGCCGCCATCCTGGACAACGGCCGCTGGCGGGAACCGAAATACGCGGTGCGCGGGAAGGTCACGTAGCTGAATTCCTCCCTGAGCTTGCTCGGGGAGGGGGACCGGGCGGAGCCCGGTGGAGGGGCAATCGGACTCCGTTGACCCCTCCACCTCGGCGCTTCGCGCCGCGGTCCTCCTCCCCCAGACAAGCTGGGGGAGGAATTTTTCCTTGTGTATTATAACTATAATACACTATGAAACGGCGAATCCAACGACAGGGGCTTGCCAGATGAATTCCAAGACCGTGCTTCTCGCCGCCTGCGCCGGCCTGACCGCCGCCGCGGTTCCCGCTCTGGCGCGATCCGATGCGCCGCTGATCCCGCGCGAGAAGATCTTCGGCAATCCGACGAAGGTGTCCGGCCGGCTCTCGCCCGACGGGAAGTGGCTGAGCTGGATCGCGCCTCGCGAAGGGGTGCTGAACATCTACGTCGCGCCCGCCGACAATCCGGGAGCGGCGCGGGCGCTCACCAGCGAGACCAAGCGGCCGCTGCGTCAATATTCCTGGTCTCCGGACAGCCGCCACATCCTGTTCATCAACGACAAGGGCGGCGACGAGAATTTCCTCCTCTACGGGGTCGACGTCACCTCCGGGGAGCAGCGCACGCTCACCCCGTTCGAGAAGACCCGGGTCCGGATCATCAACATCTCGAACGAGGTGCACGACCGGATCCTCGTCGGAGTGAACAACCGCGATCCCAAGTGGCACGACGTCCACAGCCTCGACCTCAAGAGCGGCAAGCTGACGCCGGTGCTGTCCAACACCGGCGGCTATGCCAATTTCCTCGCCGACGAGCAGCTCAACATCCGGATCGCCGCCAAGTCGCGGCCGGACGGCGGCACCGATTTCCACCGCGTCTCGAACAACGTGGTCGACGCCCAGCCGTTCGAGCAGGTGACGCTCGAGGACAGCCAGACCACCCAGCCCATCGGCTTCACGGCGGACGGCAAGACCCTCTACTGGCTCGACAGCCGCGGCCGCGACACCGCGGCGGCGATCGCCCAGGACGTCGCCACCGGCCGCAAGACGGTGGTCGCGCAGAACGCCAAAGCCGATATCGGCGGCGCGATGGCGAACCCCCGGACGGGCCGGCTGGAAGCCTATGCGGTCAATTACCTGAAGAACGAGTGGATCCCGCTCGGCGGCGCGGTGAAGGGCGATCTCGACTTCCTGAAGAGCCGGCTGAAGGGCGAGTTCACCGTGAATTCCCGGACCGAGGCGGACGACAAATGGATCGTCGGGGTCGATCCGGTGACCGCGCCTTCCAGCGCTCACCTCTACGACCGCAAGGCGAAGACCCTCACCAAGCTCTACACCACCCGGCCGGAGCTGGAAGGCGTGCCGCTCGCCGCCATGCATCCGGTCGAGATCAAGACCCGCGACGGGCTGACCATGGTCTCGTACCTGACCCTCCCCGTCGGCGCCGACCCCGACGGCGACGGCAAACCCGACAAGGCCGTGCCGCTGGTGCTGATGGTCC
>DASVTA010000508.1:0-6439 GCA_036387815.1 Allosphingosinicella sp. | reverse complement strand
CATCCCGTCGCCCGCGCCGTTGAGCTGGATGTCGCTGAGCACCAGGTCGACCTCCTCCTCGCCGAGGACCCGGACCGCCTCGGCGAGCGTATCGACGGTGGCCACGATCTCGTAGCCGCATTCGCGCAGCAGATGCTCGTTGTCGAAGGCGACGAGCGGCTCGTCCTCGACGATGAGGATCCGCCGGATCGCCCTTTCGCGTTTGCCGAACAACATCTAATGCGCGCCCTTGCCCACCGGGGATCGGTTTCTCTTGCGTAACGAGCGCGAGAGGCTGCGGTGCCATTGCGGGCGGATCGACTGAGCGCATATTTCCGCCCGTCCGGCTACTCGTCAGGAGAAACACGCTGCCCCCGCCCCGCCCCCCCGCCAAGGACCGGCCCGCCGATTCCCAGCGAATCGCCAAGCTGCTCGCCCGCGCCGGGATCGCCTCGCGACGCGAGATCGAGCGCATGATCGCGGAGGGGCGGATCGCGATCGGCGGCAAGGTGGTCGACACTCCCGCAACCCTGCTGACGTCGCTCCATGGCGTTACCGTCGACGGCAATCCGGTGAAGGCCCCCGCCCCAGCCCGCCTGTTCCGCTACCACAAGCCGGCCGGGCTGCTGACCACGGAGCGCGACCCGAAGGGCCGCCCCACCATTTACGACCGCCTCCCCACAGGACTGCCGCGGGTGATGCCGGTCGGGCGCCTGGACCTCAACACGGAGGGTCTGCTCCTCCTCACCACCGACGGCGAGCTCAAGCGGCAGCTCGAGCTTCCCTCTTCGGGGGTGGAGCGGACCTACCGCGCCCGCGTGTTCGGGGAGATCAGCCAGGAGCGGCTCGAGGACCTCATCCAGGGCGTCGAGATCGAAGGCATTCGCTACGGCTCGATCGACGCCAATCTCGAGCGGCGGACCGGCCGCAACGCCTGGATCGAGCTCAAGCTTACCGAAGGCAAGAACCGCGAGGTCCGCCGGGTGCTCGAGCATCTGGGCCTGCAGGTCTCCCGCCTTCTGCGCACGTCCTACGGGCCCTTCCCGCTCGCGGACCTCCCCGCCGGCGCGGTGGACGAGGTGAGGCAGCACGATCTGGTGGCGTTCCGTAAGGGGCTGAAAGGTAATAAATCCGCCCCGAGCTTGCTCGCGGAGGGGGACCATTCGAAGGGTGGTGGAGGGGCTCTGCGACGGCCTAGAAAAGAACCCCACCGCCGCCGTGCCGGCGGTCCCCCTCCCCCGAAAAATCCGGGGAGGAATTAAGGAATGCGCATCATCGCCGGCCAGTGGCGCGGCCGACCGCTGGTCGCTCCCAAAGGCCAGGACACCCGCCCCACCGCCGACCGGGTCCGCGAGGCGCTCTTCTCCATGCTGGCGAGCCGCCTCGGAAGCTTTGAGGGTCTGAGGGTCGCCGACCTGTTCGCCGGCTCCGGCGCCCTCGGCCTCGAAGCGCTGTCGCGCGGCGCGGCCCATTGCGTCTTCGTCGAGAACGACCGCCGCGCCGCCGACGCCATCCGCGCCAACATCGCCGCGCTCGGCGCGTCCGGCGAAGTGCTGGCGAGAAGCGCCGAGCACGCCGCCCTTCCCGCCCCCGCCGACCTCGCCTTCCTCGACCCGCCCTACGGCAGCGGCCTCGCCCCGGCGGTGCTGGCGAAGCTTTCGGTGGCGCCGGGCGGCTGGGTCAGCGTCGAGACGGGCCGAACCGAGACGGTCGCCGCCGCCGGCTACGAAGTCGACGACGAGCGCAATTACGGCAAGGCGAAGATCACCCTCCTGCGCAGAACCGCCCCGACACCCTGACGTCACCCTGAACTCGTTTCAGGGTCCCGTCGGCCGCCCGCTCGACGCGATCACGCCGATCGCCCAGCGCCTTGATCCGCGATGCTGAAACAAGTTCGCCATGACGGGCCAGCCCCGGCTCCCTCGCCTCCCGCCCCGACGTAGCTTGCCCCCGCCCCGCGCGTTGCCTACTTGTTCGGCTGTGACTCTCCCGCAAAGCCAGGCGCCGGAACCGGCCTATATCAGCGGCCTGAACGCGCCCCAGCGCGAGGCCGTGCTGACGACGGACGGCCCGGTGCTGGTCCTCGCCGGGGCCGGTACGGGCAAGACCGCGGCGCTCACCGCCCGGCTCGCCCACCTCGTCTACACCCGCCTGGCCTGGCCGTCCGAGATCCTCGCCGTCACCTTCACCAACAAGGCCGCGCGCGAGATGAAGGAGCGGGTCGGGCGGATCGTCGGAGACGCGGTCGAGGGCATGCCCTGGCTCGGTACCTTCCATTCGGTCGCGGCCAAGATGCTCCGCCGCCACGCCGAGCTTGTCGGCCTTCAGTCCAACTTCACCATCCTCGACACGGACGACCAGCTCCGCCTCCTCAAGCAGCTCATCTCCGCCAACGACATAGACGAGAAGCGCTGGCCCGCCCGGATGCTCGGCGGCCTCATCGACCGCTGGAAGAACCGGGGATGGACTCCCCGGCAGATCGACGCCGCCGAGAGCGAGGCCTATGCGGGCGGCAAGGGCGCCGAGCTCTACGCCCTTTACCAGGCTCGGCTGAAGGCGCTCAACGCCTGCGACTTCGGCGACCTGCTGCTCCACATGCTCGTCGTCCTCAAGGAGCATCGCGAGGTCCTGGAGCACTATCAGAACCGCTTCAAATATATCCTCGTCGACGAATATCAGGACACCAACCAGAGCCAGTATCTGTGGCTCCGCCTGCTCGCGCAGGAGCGCAAGAACATCTGCTGCGTCGGCGACGACGATCAGTCCATCTACTCCTGGCGCGGCGCCGAGATCGCAAACATCCTGAGGTTCGAGAAGGATTTCCCCGGCGCCAAGATCGTCCGGCTCGAGCAGAATTACCGCTCGACGCCGCACATCCTCGCCGCCGCCTCCGGCCTCATCGCCCACAACGGCGGCCGCCTCGGCAAGACCTTGTGGACGGAGCATGACGGCGGCGACAAGGTGCATGTCGTCGGAGTCTGGGACGGGCCGGAGGAGGCGCGGCGGATCGGCGAGGAGATCGAGTCGGTCCAGCGCCGCGGCGGCCGCATCGACCAGGCCGCGATCCTCGTTCGCGCCCAGTTCCAGACCCGCGAGTTCGAGGACCGCTTCATCGCCATCGGCCTCCCCTATCGCATAGTCGGCGGCTTCCGTTTCTACGAACGCGCCGAGATCCGCGACGCGCTGGCCTACCTGCGCATCATCGCCCAGCCGTCCGACGATCTCGCTTTCGAGCGGATCGTCAACACCCCCAAGCGCGGCCTCGGCGACAAGGCGGTGGCCAAGATCCACTCGCTGGCGCGGGCCGAAGGCGTCCCGCTGCTGATGGCCGCCGCCATCATCCTCGACACCGACGAGCTCACCCCCCAGGCCCGCCGGCAGCTCGGCAACCTCGTCGGCGACTTCGCCCGCTGGCGCGCCCGCCTCGCCGAGCTCCCCCATCCCGAGCTCGCCCGCCTCGTCCTCGACGAGAGCGGCTACACCGCCATGCTCCAGGCCGACCGCTCCGCCGAAAGCGCCGGCCGCCTCGAGAACCTGGCCGAGCTCACCCGCGCGATGGAGGAATATGAGACCCTGGGCGGATTCCTCGAGCACGTCTCCCTGGTCATGGAGAACGACGCCGAGCGCGACACGGAAAAGGTCACGATCATGACCATCCACGCCGCCAAGGGCCTCGAATACGAAACCGTCTTCCTCGCTGGCTGGGAAGAAGGAGTCTTCCCCTCCCAGCGCTCGCTCGACGAAGGCGGCCAGGCCAGCCTCGAGGAGGAACGCCGCCTGGCCTACGTCGCGATCACTAGGGCGAGGCGAAAATGCTTCATCTTCCACGCCGCCAACCGCCGCATCTACGGCCAGTGGACGAGCTCCATCCCGAGCCGCTTCATCGCCGAGCTCCCCGACGCCCACATCGAGCAGGAGCAGACGATGTCGGGCGGCGAAAGCCTGTGGCGGGCGAACTGGTCCGAGCGCGCGGATCCGTTCGCCGACGTGGCGCGAGGCCAGACCCGCGGCCCCGGCTGGCGAAGGGCAGTAACGGGCGGCTTCGAAAGAACGCCGCCGCGGGTGATGGAGGCGCGCGCCTCGGCAATCAGCCTGGGTAATCCCGGCAGGGGCGACATCTCAGTGGGCCAGCGCGTCTTCCACGCCAAGTTCGGCTACGGGAAGGTCGCGGAGATCGAAGGCAACAAGCTCGAGATCGACTTCGAGCATGCGGGGCGCAAGCGGGTGCTCGACAGCTTCGTCGACCTGGGGTGATTCCTCACTGCTTGCCTATCCTCGTTTCAATAGCTCAAGATTGGAGGGTTGTCGCGGCAGCGCTGATCACCCGCGTCATGCCAGCGAAGGCTGGCATCCATGGTGCCGCCGAGTCAGGCTGAGGATTCCGAATGGACCCCAGCTTTCGCTGGGGTGACGGGTTTAGAGCGCAAGGGCGAAAACAATGTCAGGATACTCGCGATCCCCGACCCTGAAGCGTCGGTCTGCGATCCGCTTGAACCCGTTCTTGCCATAGAAGGCGATCGCCCGCTCATTCCCCGCATACACACCGAGCAACAGGCGACGCGCGCCCTTGTCGCGAGCTAGCTCAGCGGCGCAGTGCATCAACCGGGATCCCATCCCGCTGCCATGGAAACGGGAAAGCGTATAGATGCGCTTGAGCTCGAGGTCCGCTCCGCCGGGTTCGCTTCCGGGAAGGTCGGTGCCTGCCAGCAATGCAAAGCCGATAGGCGCTCCGCCCCGCTGCGTTTCGGCGAGCCAGGCGAATGCGCCATCGCAGAGATATTGCTGATAGGCCGATGCGCTATGCTCCCGACGGCAGTGGGCGACAATCGCGCCGCCGTCGAGAAGGCCGGCAAAAGTTTCGAGAAAAGTGGCAGAGCCGATCAGTGCCAGACTGGGCGCATCTGCGATTGTCGCTGCACGCACTCTCCAATCCATCCGAACCTCGCGATTGCGCTGCGGGCTAACTTGGGAAACCGAGCACAGTATAGCCGCAAAGACTTCCGATCCCGCCCGCGAGAGCTCAAAACTACTCCGCCGCTTCCTCCTCCGCCCGATCTCTCGCCTGCTCCCGCCTGATCCGGAAATAGGTATACCAAGCGTATGCGAGGAAGCCGGCGCCTATGATCGTCGGGGCCCATTCGTTCAGGCCATCCATCTCACTTCTCCGCTTCCAGCTGGGTCAGAAGCATCACTGCAGCGCCTATAATCACACAGCCATCGAGAAGCCACAGCATCACGTGACCGTCGAGGCCCTCGATAAACCACCGGCCCGCTCCGGCGGCCATTAGCGCCAATCCCACGTTGCCGATCAGGTTCGACACAGCCTTCACCTGCTCGTTGCGCTGGAGACGGCGCGAGCGGCCTGAACGATCCATAGACCTGCAACCTGATCCGCGAGACGACGACTGTCCAGCAAAAGGCTGCGATGACAAAGGTTTATGCGAAGATTGTATACAAACGATGAGGTAGCGCTTCGAGTTCAAATTCCATTCGGCGTGCACTGAACCGCTTCCAACATAGCCCTGTTCATGGTATGTTCTCTCTGGGAGGACATTGCCATGGACAACGAAACCGAAGACGAAATCCCCTTCGACCCCGTGCCCTCACGGACCCGCCGCAAGGACGGGTGGACGCCGGAGCGGCAGCGCGGGTTCATCGCGGCGCTGGCGCGGTGCGGGAGCGTTACGGCGGCAGCGAAGCATGTGGGCATGTCGGCGAGCAGCGCCTATCGGCTGCTCGACCGCAAGGGCTCGGAGAGCTTCGCCGAAGCCTGGGACATTGCGGCGGAGATGGGACGCGACCGAATCCGCGACTGCACGATCGACCGGGCCCGGAACGGTGCCTGGGTGCCCGTGATGCGGCGGGGGAAGATCGTCCGGATGGAATTCCGCCATTTCGACCGGCTCGCCATCGCCATCCTCAGCGGCCGCGAAAGGGCGCTCGACAACAGCGCCGAGAACCGGGCCGAAGCCCGCGCGATCCGCCGCCGCCAGCGGGAGGAGGCGCGCCGTCGGGCCGAGGCGGAGAAGGAAATGCGCCGGACCGTGGAACAGTCGCGGGCCCTCCAGGCGGCGCCCAGGCCCCGCCCTGAGCCGAGGATCCGCAGGCTGTGACAGGACGGCCCCTGCGTCCGGGCCTCATCGGCAGGGTGCGGGCGGCCGCAAAGTTCACGAAATATGCCTCCGACTCGATGAACTTCGTGAACTTCGTCCATAAATCCTCCCCGAGATTTCTCGGGGAGGGGGACCGCGCGAAGCGCGGTGGAGGGGCTCTTCGGAGTCGCAAGGCCACTCCACCAGGCTTCGCATGGTCCCCCTCCCCTGCAAAAGCAGGGGAGGATTTAGGAAAAGCGGCCGGTTGCACCGCCTCCCTCGCCCCCCTAAGCGCCGCCCATGGCTCCCGCCGCCCCCCACCCCTTCCGCTTCCCCAATTTCCGCTATTACTGGACGGCCCGGCTGAC
>DASVTA010000507.1:0-3376 GCA_036387815.1 Allosphingosinicella sp. | reverse complement strand
CGACCTTCCCGGCGGAGGAGCTGGAGCTTCAGCGCAAGCAGGCGATCGACTCGCTCTCCATCGCTCTGCGCAATCCCGGCCAGCTCGCCGGCCTGGTCGCTTTGCCCCTCGTCTATGGCGACGCGCCTTACGCGACGCTCGGCAACGGCACGCCGAAGTCGCTGGCGTCGCTCACCCGCGAGGACTTCGTCCAGCAGCACCGCAAATGGTGGCATCCGGGCAATTCGGCGCTGGTCATCTCAGGCGGAATCGATTCGGCCCGGGCCGACGCCTTGGCGGCGTCGCTGCTCGGCGGCTGGCGCGGCGAAGGACCGGCCCCGGCGCCTCCGGCGACACGCGCGGGCCAGCCGCAGAAGGTCCGCACGCTGGTCATCGACCTGCCCGGCGCGGGCCAGGCGGCGGTGCTCGCGGCGGTGCGCGGGATCAGCCGCTCCGATCCGCTCTATTACCAGGCCAATGCCGCCAACGCCGTGCTCGGCGGCGGCTCCAGCGGACGGCTCTTCCAGGAGGTGCGCACCAAGCGGGCCCTGTCCTACGGCGCCTATAGCGGAATGCCGGCCCGGCTCGACGCGGGCGTCCTCACCGCCAGCGGCCAGACCAAGAACGAGACCGCGGCCGAAGTCGCCAAGGTCTTCCTCGACGAGCTCGACCGGCTCGGCAAGCAGCCGCTCGAGCGGCAGGAGGTGCTGAACCGGATCGCCTTCATCACCGGCGCCTTCAACCGGCAGGCGGAGACCAGCGGCGGCCTGGGCGCGATGCTCGCCAACCTCCTCCAGCAGGGGATGCCGCCTTCGGAGGTCGCCCGCTTCGCCGCCAACATGGAGGCGGTGACTCCGGAAGGCGCTTCGGCGGCCGCGGCGCGGCTGGTGGGCTCTGACCGGGCCACTTTGGTGATCGTCGGCGATTCGTCGAAGTTCATCGACAAGCTGCGGGCGGTTCGTCCCGACGTGGAGGTGATCAGGTTCGACGAGCTGGATCTGGATTCGCCGACTCTGCGCAAGGGGGGGTGAGCCCGTCGTCATCCCGGCGAAAGCCGGGACCTCGGGCCGAAAAAGGCACGGCGGGTCTCCCCGAGGTCCCGGCTTTCGCCGGATGACGGGCTGGCGCCGTTAAGGCGCCGATCATCGCTTTGCGCCTAGGCTGGCCCGACACGCCAGCTTAGGGTCAGCTCATGCGCCTGTTGTTCGCCCCACTCGCCGTCCTCCTCCTGCCCGGATGCATCGCCAAGGCCGCGCTCGACGTCGCCACTTTGCCGGTGAAGGTCGCCTCCGCCGGGGTCGACGCCGTCGTCACCACCCAGGCCGAAGCCGACCAGAAGCGCGGCCGCCAGATCCGCCGCCAGGAGGAGTGTCTCGGCAAGGAGGAGCGCCGCGCCCGCAAGCAGGACCGCGAGCCCGATTACGAGAAGTGCGAGGTGAAGAAGTAACGTCATCCCGGCGAAAGCCGGGACCTCGGGGAGACCCACCGTGCCTTTTTCGACGTGAGGTCCCGGCTTTCGCCGGGATGACGATAGGCTGCCTTTGACGCCTAGGCCAGCATCGACCTTGCCGACTCGACCACCTTGTCCGGCTCCCCCCTCGGCGGGATCGTGACGCCCTTTTGCACCGCGGGCCGGGCCGCGATCGCCGCCATCCAGCGCTGGAGATGCTCCAGCCCCTCGACGGACACGCCCGGCCATTCGTGGGTGTGGACCCAGCTCCAATTGGCGATGTCGGCGATCGAATAGTCGCCGGCGAGCCATTCGCTGCCGGCAAGGCGGCCGTCGAGCACTTCGAGCAAGCGCCGGCTCTCGCGGCGGTAGCGGTCGATGACGGCCGGCAGCTGCTCGGGGAAATAGCGGGTGAAGACGTTGGCCTGGCCCATCATCGGGCCCACTCCGCCCATCTGGAACATCAGCCATTGCATGACGAGGCTCCGGCCCTTCGGGTCCGCGGGCATCAGCCGGCCGGTCTTCTCGGCGAGATAGACCATGATCGCGCCGGATTCGAAGACCGGAAAACCGCCCTCCTCGCGGTCGACGATGGCGGGGATGCGGCCGTTGGGGTTGATGGCGGTGAACCAGGGCTCCTTCTGGGCGCCGGAGCGAAGGTCGAGAACGTGGAGCTCGTAGGGCAGGCCAAGCTCCTCGAGGAGGATCGAGACCTTCCAGCCGTTGGGGGTGGCGGCGGTGTAGAGGTCGATCATTGGTGTCTCCTTAGCGTCCATCCCGGCGAAAGCCGGGACCTCGGGTCGAGAAGTCTCGGCGGGTCTCCCCGAGGCCCCGGCTTTCGCCGGGGTGACGGGTTAAAGCGTTCGAAGCGCTCTCGCCGGCCGGGCGGCCAGAGCAGGGAGAGAGCCGGCCAGCCCAAGCACCAGCGTGATCAGGGCGCCGAGCGCGAGCGTCGCCGCGACGGTCGCCCAGTCGGGCGCCCAGTCCAGCTCGAATATCTTCACCACCACCCACCAGCCCGCGGCCGAGCCGAGGCCGAGCGCCACCAGGCTGACGACCAGCGCCAGAGCGGCGAATTCCGCGGCCTGGGCGGCGAGGATCCGGGAGCGGGTGGCGCCGAGCATCTTCAGGATGACGCTGTCGTAGGTGCGGGCGCGGCGGCTGGCGGCGAGCGCTCCGACCAGCACCGCGATCCCCGCGAGGATCGCCACCGAGGCCGCGGCGCGAACGGCGACGGCGAGCTGGGAGAGCATCGCGCTCACCGTCTCCGCCACCTCCTTGACCCGGATCGCGGAAACGCTCGGAAAAGCCTGCGAGACGGCGCGCGCGAAGGGCCTTTCCTCGGCTTCGGGCATGGAGATGGTCGCCATGAAGCTGTGCGGTGCGCTTTCCAGGGCCCCGGGCGCGAAGACGATGACGAAGTTGAACCCCATCGTGTCCCAGTCGATCTCGCGAAGCGAGGCGATCCGAGCCTCGATCTCGCGGCCGAGGATCGAGACGGTGATCGCGTCGCCGACCTTGAGCCCCACCGCGCGGGCCGCGTTGACGTCGAGCGAGACGAGGGGCGGCCCCGAATAATCCGTGGGCCACCAGCGCCCTTCGACGATCCGGCTCCCCTCCGGCAAGGCGGCCGAATAGGTCAGCCCGCGGTCGCCCCTGAGGAACCAGGCGTCGGGGGGGATCTCGACCATGTCGGCGACCCGGCGCCCGTCGACGGCGACGACGGAGCCGCGGAGCGACGGGATGGTGACGAGCTCCCCCTCCGGCGCCGCCCGGCGCGCCACCGCCCGGAATTCGCTTATCTGCTCGACCGGAATGTCGAGCATGAAGAAGCTGGGCGCCTTTGCGGGGATGGTGGTTCGGATCTGGCCGGCGAGGTTGCTTTCGATCACCGCCAGCCCGGTGAACAAGGTGAGGCCGAGCCCGAGCGCCACCACCAGCCGGCCG
>DASVTA010000506.1:0-5050 GCA_036387815.1 Allosphingosinicella sp. | reverse complement strand
GGCCGTTGATGATTACCCGGTCCTGCGGCGTGATCCCGCTTCGCACGACCCGCAGGTTGCCGAGCAGAGGGCCGAGCACCACCGGCCGCGCCAGCACCAGCCCCTGCGGGCCGGCGACGTATACGACCCGCCGGGCCGCGTCGGTCACGATCGCCGTGTCGGGTACAAGCATCGCGCGGTAGGGCTGTGAGGAGGCCAGCCGCGCATGGCCGAACATTCCGGGTTTCAGAAAGCCCGCGGGATTCGCGACCACGGCGCGGGCGCGGACGGTGCCGGCGCCGGTGTTCACCACCGTGTCGACGAAATCCAGTCGCCCGGCATGAACATAGGTCGCCTCGTCCTGAAGGCGGATCCGGATCGGAGTGCCGGCGCGGGCGCCCGAATTCTGCCGCTGGTATTTGAGCAGCAGGGCTTCCGATCCCTCGAAGGCGAAGTGGAGGGGGCTGGTCGAGACGATGGTGGTGAGCACCGTCTGGTCGGCCGAAACGGAGTTGCCGGGATCGACCCGGCGCTCGGACACCCGGCCCGAAATGGGCGCGGTCACCCGGGTGAAGCCGACGTTGAGCTGCTGGCTCCGGATGGCGGCCCGGGCCGCGGCGATATCGGCCTCGCCGGCTCGGACGGCGGCCTGGCGCTGCTCGACTTCCTCGGTGCTCGCCGCCTGCTGCGCCGCGAGGGCGCGCGAGCGGGCGAGCTGGGCCTGCGCCTGGGCGAGCGCGGCCTGGGACTGCCTTGGATCGATGGTGAAGAGGAGCTGACCCTGCCGGACGAATTGCCCGTCCTGGAAATGCACCGCCTGCAGGAAGCCGGTAGCGCGCGGCTTCACCTCGACGCTCTGGATCGCCTCGAACCGGCCGACGAAATCGTCCCAGTCGACCACTTCCTGAACGAGCGGCGCTGCGACCGTCACGGGCATCGCCGGCGGGGGCCCTGCCTGGCCCTCCGCATCCTTGCACCCGGCGATCGCGAGAGCGAGGAGGAACGGGAGCAGGCCGCGCAGGGCGGCGGATCGGATGGCGGGCATCGTCTGACTTTCGGGCGGGTGTAACCGCTGGGCGTCCGCTCCTCGGCCACCCTGCGGGAGGCGAACTAAGAGCGCGTTCAGGCTATGTCAACGGCTGTAGACATAAAAAGTCCACAGTCGTTGACAAACCATCCGTTCCGGACGAATCCTGCGAAGGCCAAGGAGAGCATCGATGTCCCCCCGCGCGAAATGCGCCGCTTCCACCCGAGACACGATGCTGGCGTCGGCCCGCCGTCGATTCCTCGAAGAGAGCTACGAGAATGTAGGCTTGCGGGACATCGCGCGGGACGTCGGAGTCGATGTCGCGCTGGTCGGGCGCTATTTCGGTTCAAAGGAGAACCTCTTCCACCAGGTGCTGCGCGGGATGCGCTGCGATTGGCTGGATTCGGACATAAGGGCCGAGGATCTTCCCGAATTCCTCGCCGCGATGGTCCTGCGCAAGGAGGAGGCGGAGGACCGCGAGGATCTCGACCGCCTACTGATCATCCTTCGCTCGGCCTCCTCGCCCAAGGCTTCCGAGCTGGTGAGGACGGCATTCCGCGAGGACGTGATCGAGCCGGTGGCCCGCCTCCTGCCCGGTCCGGACGCCGAGCGGCGAGTCGCGATCGCCTTCAGCATCCTCACCGGGACCACGGTGATGCGCACCTTCATGGGCGTCGGCCCCCTGCTTGACTGCTGCCAGCACGGGCTCGAGCAAAAGCTCATCGGGCTGCTGAAAGAGGCGCTGTCGGCCTGATACCCCTCGACAAGGCCGGGGAGCGCAGCCAAGGTGCGCGCGCTTTCAGCCGCGGAGTGCCGGTGGATTTCGTGTCGATCCTGTCGATCTTCGCACCGGCCCCGGCCGGGCGTCGGACAGCCGTTCGCTCGGCGCTCCGTGCCGCCCCCGCGGTTATCCTGGCCGGCGCCCTCGCCGCTTCGGGCGCCTCCGCCGGGGCGCAGGCGCCGGCGGCTCCGGAGGAAGCCCGCCGCTACTCAGCGATCTGGCTGATCCAGGGCAAGGCGGTGCCGACGGGCGTGCAGACGATCCGCAAGGGCGGGTTCGTGATCCTGCAACGCCTGCTTCCGCCGACCCTGATCCGCCTCGAGACCGGCGTTGCGGATGCGGCGAGCGGCAAGACTCTGGCGGCGGCCGGCGCCGAGCTGTTCGGCCTCGTGACGGACGGGCCGCCGCTCTACTGCGCGACGGGCCGCTTCTACACGCAGAGGTGCTTCGCCGACATGGATCGGGACGGGCAGCTCGATGGCCATTTCACCAAGTCGAACCCTGTTCACGTGCTCCCCAGCTTCAGCGGCAAGAGGCCCGAGAAGCTGAAGCCGCTGAAAGGCGGGCGTTACAGCCGCGCCGATCCCAGGAGCATGGAGGCAGAATATGTCGTCGGGCTCCGGTTCAATCGGGTGAACAGCCTTCTCCAGACGCCGAACCCCGTGTTCCGGATCGTGTTCGGCACGAAGGAATGGACCGACAATCTCACCGGGGAGATCATGCCCGGCGCCGGCCCGCAGACGATCGAGGCGCTCGGCGCGCGCTTCCGGGTCCTGGCGCTCCGCGGCGATTCCGTGGAGGTCGAGGTCGACAAGGCCATTCCGCCTCAGCCCTTCGCGGTCGAGCAGAAAACCACCTACGGCTATTATTAGGAGAGGCTATGGATTTCGTCTCGATCCTCTCGATCTTCGTGCTGGCCTGCTTCGTCGGTTATTATGTCGTCTGGTCGGTGACTCCGGCGCTCCACACGCCGCTCATGGCGGTGACCAACGCCATTTCATCGGTGATCATCGTCGGCGCACTGATCGCGGCGGCCGCGGCCGGAGTGCCGGGAGCCAAGTGGCTCGGCCTGGTCGGGGTCGTTCTCGCCAGCATCAACATCTTCGGCGGCTTCGCGGTCACGGCGCGGATGCTGGCCATGTACCGGAAGAAGGAGAAGAAGGGGTGAGCCAACGCGTCTCCCCGGCGAAAGCCGGGGCCCCGGGGGGAGTTCGCGCTGCCCGTCCGCCTCTGCCTTTCCTCGCTGAGGCCCCGGCTTTCGCCGGGGTGACGGTCTTGCGCGATGCATGAAGCCGTCGCTCCCCCGGCCTGGGTGATGGTCGCCTATCTGATCTCGGGCATCTGCTTCATCCTCGCCCTCCGCGGCCTCTCCAACCCGGAAACCGCCCGGCGCGGCAACCGCGCAGGCATCCTTGGAATGGGGCTCGCGCTGGCGACGACCCTCATCCACTACATGCCGGTCCGCGACGAGGAATTCCCGCTCCAGTGGCACGAGCCCGTCCACTGGGACAATCTGATGCTGATCGGAGGGGCGATCCTCATCGGCGCCGTCATCGGCCTGGTGACGGCGCGGCGGATCGCGATGACGGCGATGCCCCAGCTGGTCGCCGCCTTCCACTCGCTGGTCGGGCTCGCGGCGGTGCTGGTGGCCGGCGCGGCCTATCTCAACCCGGACGCCTTCGGAATCGCGGTGGACGGGCTCATCCACCCGGTCAGCCGGGTCGAGATGAGCCTCGGCGCCGCGATCGGAGCGGTGACCTTCTCGGGCTCGGTCATCGCCTTCCTGAAGCTGAACGGCAACATGTCGGGCAAGCCGATCCTGCTTCCGCTGAGGCACGTCATCAACCTCGGCATCCTGGCGGGGATCGTCGGCCTCGTCGCCTATTTCACGGTCGACCAAAGCCCCTGGGTCTTCGTCACCCTGACCGCCCTCGCCTTCCTGGTCGGCTTCCTTCTGATCGTCCCGATCGGCGGCGCCGACATGCCGGTCGTGGTCTCGATGCTCAACTCCTATTCCGGCTGGGCGGCCGCGGCGATGGGCTTCACGCTCCAGAACAGCGCGATGATCATCACCGGGGCCCTCGTCGGCTCCTCGGGCGCGATCCTCTCCTACATCATGTGCCGGGCGATGAACCGGAGCTTCATCTCCGTGATCGCCGGCGGCTTCGGCGGCGACACGGCGGTGGCGGGCGGCGGAGCGGCGTCCGACCGGCCCTGGAAGCGGGGATCGGCGGAGGACGCGGCCTTCCTGATGAGCCAGGCCGAGCAGGTCATCATCGTCCCGGGCTACGGAATGGCGGTCGCCCAGGCGCAGCATGCGGTCCGCGAGCTGGCCGACCAGCTGAAGAAGGAAGGCGTCACCGTCAAATATGCGATCCATCCCGTGGCGGGGCGGATGCCGGGGCACATGAACGTCCTGCTGGCCGAAGCCAACGTCCCCTATGACGAGGTATTCGAGCTCGAGGACATCAACTCCGAATTCGCGCGGACCGACATCGCCTTCGTCATCGGCGCCAACGATGTCACCAACCCGGCGGCCAAGACCGACAAGACCTCGCCGATATACGGGATGCCGGTCCTCGACGTCGAGAAGGCCAAGACCGTGCTGTTCATCAAGCGCTCGATGGGCGGCGTCGGCTATGCCGGAGTCGACAACGACCTCTTCTACCGAGACAATACGATGATGCTTCTGGGCGACGCCAAGAAGATGACGGAAGAGATCGTGAAGAGCCTGGGGTGAGGGGCTCGTCACCCCGGCGAAAGCCGGGGCCCCAGGGGGAGTTCGCACTGCCCGTTTCACCGCGCTTTTCCTCGACGAGGTCCCGGCTTTCGCCGGGATGACAAGTCTGTTCGCCGCATAAGCAGGATCGCCGGCCTGAAAGCCCTTCCCTCCCCGGCCCCGGCGGCTATGGGTCCGGACATGCGCAAATTAGGAATGATCGGCGGGACGAGCTGGTTCTCGACCGCCATGTATTACGAGCAGATCAACAAGGCCGTGGCGAGGGCGAGAGGCGGCCTGACCTCCGCTCCACTCGTGATCGAGAGCCTCGATCTTGCCCCGATCGCGGCGGCGGAGCTTTCGGGCGATTGGGACAAGGTGGGCGAGATCGTCGCCGGCGCGGCGGCGAGGCTGGAGGCGGCCGGAGCGCAGGGGCTGATCCTGTGCAGCAACACCACCCACAAGGTCGCCCCAGCGGTCGAGGCGGCGGTGAAGCTGCCCTTGCTCCACATCGCCGACGTGACCGCCGAGCGCCTCGTCGCCG
>DASVTA010000505.1:0-8040 GCA_036387815.1 Allosphingosinicella sp. | reverse complement strand
ACGGACCGGGGACCGCCTTCGACTCGACCCCCTTCGTCCGCGATGTGCTCGCGGCGCTGCGCTGATCTCCACCGTCCCGTGATCTCCTCCGTCACCCCGGACTTGATCCGGGGTCCATGAACACGGTCGTTCCCGGTTTTCGCCGGAAGGACTTCATTAGCCAATCGCCACATCAGGTCGTTAGTTGATCCATGGCCCATCCCCATTTCACCCGCTTCGCAGCGATCGACTGGTCCGGCGCGAAGGGCAAACGGCACAAGGGCATCGCGATCGCCGTCGCCGAGGCGGGCGAGGCGGCGCCGAGGCTGGTGCGGCCCGATCACGTTTGGTCCCGCACCGAGGCGCTCGAGTGGCTGCTCGATGCCGCCGGAGAAGCGCCGACGCTGTTCGGCTTCGACTTCAGCTTCGCCCCGCCCATCGCCGAGCGCGGCGAATATCTGCCGGGAGAGCCGGGCGTCCCGTCCACGGCGCGTGAATTCTGGGCCTATGTCGACGCTCGGTGCGAGGACGAGGACCTGGGCGCGGCGAGCTTCCTCGAGCAGGTGCACCGCCGGCATTTCTATTTCGGGATCGCGGACGGCGAGAAGGCCCGCTTCGTCCGCTTCCGGCAGTGCGACGCCCGGCTCAACCTCCAGGGCGGCCGCAAGACGGCGAGCGCCTACGACGCGATCGGCGCCGCCCAGGTCGCCAAGGCGAGCTTCTCGGGCATGCGCTTTCTCCATCGCCTGGAAGGCAGGGTCGCGGTCTGGCCGATGGACCCGCTGCCGGAGCGCGGCAGCGCCGTCGTCGAGATCTACACCCGCATCTACCTGCGCCGGGCCGGCCTCAGCGGAACCAAGCTCCGCTCCCGGGCCGACCTTAATGCGGCGCTCGCCGGCCTCGGCAGCCGCCCGGCCCGGCTCCGGTTCGAGCCGAACGACCACCAGACCGACGCCCTCGTCACCGCCGCCGGCATGCGAGCGCTCGCGGCTTCGGAACCGGGAGCTTTCCGTCCGGAAGGGCTGACGCCGGAGCTTGCGCGCACCGAAGGCTGGACGTTCGGGATATTGTAGGCGCCAATTCCTCCCCTGCAAAAGCGGGGAGGATTGGATCATGTTATTCTCCCGCCGACGGCTTCCCCACCGGCTGGCTCGCCGTCTTCGGCATTCGCGCCTCCAGCGGCTTCAGCCAGGCGCCGACTCGGCTGCCGATGCTCGCCTGCGGGTAGGAGGCCTCGACGCTCTTGCTCATCTCCCATTGCCCCACCAGCGCGATCGCTTCGGAAGAGGCGACCTCCAGCGGCAGCGGCTTTCGAAGGGCGCGGTTGATCAGCGCGTCGCCGAAGAAGGTCCAGTCATTCTCCGCGGAGCAGCCGAAGGACGTGCGATCCGCCGCGGCGGCGGTGAACAAGGCGGTGCGGTCGCCGCGCAGCGCCGGGACGAAGATCCCGGAATAGCAGGCGTTGAGGATCAGGAGCCGGTTGCGCAGGCGAAGCTCGTCGAGCAGGCCCGCCAGGCGCGCCGGGGTGAGGACTCCATAGCCCTCGTCGCCGTCATGATAGGTGATCCCGTAGGGCGCGCCGTGGCTGGTCGAATAGAGGACCAGAACGTCTTCTTCCGGATCCATCAGCTCCGCGACCCGGGCGAGGGCGAGGCTGAGCGCGCTGAGCGAGCCCATCGGAAGCGCCGCTCCGCCCCGGCCGTCGCCGCCGGCCAGCACGAGGGTCCGGCCGCCGGCGTCGAATCGCCGAGTGAGCACCCTTCCGGCCTCGCGCGCTTCCCGGCCGAAGACCGGGTCGCTGTCCAGCCCGACGACGACGACATAGGCGTCCACCACGCCGCGGCGCTGTCCCGCCAGCCCGGCCAAAGCATCCGTCAGCAGGCGATGCCGGGCGAGCTCCGCCCGGGCCGGGCGGCCGCGCTCCAGACTGGGCCCGCGATCGAGGCTGGCGCCGATCTCGCCCGCGGTCGTGCCGGAAGCGAGGCCCGGCCACGGACTCTCATGCTTCGGCGGCGGTCCGGACGGCTGCGCCGGCGCCGGCGCGAGCATTGCGGCGGCGGCTACGGCTCCCAACAAGCGAATCGAGAAATGCACGCGATGCCCCGCCTCAATCGGTCGGCCACTCTCGCCCGCCCGGACCGTCAGGGTCAACCGCACTCGCACGGGGCTGGACCTTCGCCCGCGAATGACCCATTTGGGGCCTTGGCCGGGTTAGCTCAGCTGGTAGAGCAACCGCCTTGTAAGCGGTAGGTCGTCCGTTCGAGTCGGACACTCGGCACCATTTTCCGCGCGCTCCGCCAATACCATTTGTCCCCGAAATGGAGATCGAGGGGCGGCCGCCCGCGCCATGGTATAGCCTAAGGTTTGACTGCTATACCTCTTCACCCTATCCATTCGCCGGCGTGGCCGATCCGAAACGGAGTGTGATTTTTCCGGTGTCCATCGTCAACGATCTGAGAGCGGCGAGCCGGCAGAACGGCCTGGGAGTCGTTCAGGACTTCGTGACCCAGGCCGCGACGATCAAGGAAATGGCCGGTCTGCGCGAGCTGATCGAGAGGGCCTGCAAAGATCTCGGCTTCGACTTTTTCGCGCTCGTCAACCACATCAGGTTCGGCCACCCGTCCGCCGGCCATGTCCGGCTTTCCAATTATCCGTTGGAGTGGCTGGCGATCGTCCGGGAGAGAGACCAGCGGCTGGATCCCGTCCTTCGGGCGGCGGAGCGTGCTTCGAGCGGCTTCACCTGGGACCGGATGGAGTCGATGATGAAGCTGACCGCCGAAGACAAGGCGCTGCTCCAGGAGGCGCGCGGTTTCGGCATCGGCGACGGCTTCACCGTGCCCAACCATATCCCCGGCGAGATCTTCGGCTCCTCCCACTTCGCCGTCAGCGTCGATCGGCCGTTTCCGGGCGAAAGCGTTCCGGCCGCCCAGGCGCTCGGCAACTTCGCCTTCGAAGCGGCCCGGCGGCTGCTCGCCGAGCGCACCATAAGAAGCGAGGAATATGTCATTCCCGCGCCGCTGTCGGAGCGTCAGCGCGAGTGCCTGCTGTTCGTCGCGCGCGGCAAGAGCGACAGCGTCATCGCCCAGTTGCTCGACATCCGCCCCAAGACGGTCAACGAGCATATCGAGGCCGCCAAGCGGCGCTATGCCGTCGCTTCGCGCTCGCAGTTGCTGGTGAGAGCGCTGTTCCGAAGCGAGATTTGCTTCTGCGAAGTGATCGACTGAGCGCCGCTGATCCTCCCTGTCGCCGAAGGCGGCGGTGCGGGTTTAGGCCGTATCGGCCATAGCCGGCGCCGGTCCGCTCCTAAGTCCTCCCCCGGATTTCCGGGGGAGGGGGACCGCGCGAAGCGCGGTGGAGGGGTTCTTCGAAAGTCGGAAAGGCCCCTCCACCAGGCTTCGCCTGGTCCCCCTCCCCTGCAAATGCGGGGGAGGATTCAAGGATATGTCGATACGGCCCGGCGCTCGACGCTCTACCGGCGTCTGAGCTCCAGCCGCAGAGTGCCGCGCGGGCGGCAATTCGGCCAGTGATGCCAGCGCGGCGGCTTCGGGTCCGTCAGAATGAGCGAGTGCTCCTCGAGGAGGGCCCGAAGAAGGGCCCGCACCTGGAGATAGGCGAAGTTCGCGCCCAGGCAGCCGTGGGCGCCGCCGCCGAACGGGACGAAGGCATAGCGATGCCGGCCCTGCGACCGTTCGGCGGAGAAGCGCCCCGGATCGAAGCTTTCCGGCGAATCCCAGATCTCCGGCATCAGGTGGGTCAGCATCGGGTTGACTCCGGTGATCGTTCCGGCCGGCAAGGCGTAGCCGGCGAACCGGAAGGGCCGGATTGCCCGGCGCCACAAGACCGGCGCCGCCGAATTGAGGCGCAACGCCTCCTTCACCGCCCATTCGGCCTGTTCGCACCTGCCAAGGTCGGCGAGGTCGATCGAATGCCGGCGTGTGACCCGAGCGCAAGTTTCGTCCCGAATCCGCGCCTGCCAGGGCGGATTGGCGGCCAGGTAATAAAGGGTGGACAGGGTCGCCGACGACAAGGCGTCGAAGGACGCGGCGATGACGAACGCCAGATGGGCCACGATCTCGTCTTCATCGAGCAATCCGGCGTCCCGCATCCGGCTCAAGGTTGCGAGCAGATCGGTGCGGTCGCGATCCACGGCTTCCGCCAGCATCGGCCTGATCAGTCGCTCCACGTGGCGCTTGGCCCAGCAGGCCCGCCCCTCCGCCGTGCCCGGCAGCGGCACCGTCAGGAGCGCCGTGGTCGATCGCATCAGATAGCGGAAGGCGAGCATGTCGCGGCGGGTGGCGAGCGCCGGGTCGCGGCCGAGGAAGGCGGCGTAGCCGTTGGCGAAGGTCAGCTGCTGGGCGAGCTCGTACAGGTCCAGCGCCTTGCCGGACCAGCGCTGAAGCAGGCGCTCGTTGTTGCGGACGAAGATATCGAGATAGGATTGAAGCTGCCGCTGCTTGAAGGCGCCGGCGATCAGCTTGCGGTGCCAATGATGGTCGGCGCCGTCGCGAAGCAGGAGGCCGCCGTCGAAATGGCGGCCGAGCACCGGTCTCCAGCCGCCTTCGGCGGAGAAGTTTCCGGCCGGGTCCGACAGCACGAACGCGTTGGCCTCCGGTCCGACCAGCTGAACGTTCCAGCTGCCGCAGGCGTAGAAACGGTGCACGGGCCCGAAGCGCGCATGCATTCGCCGCGCGAAGGCGAGCGGATCGAGCACGGCCTCCGGCAGGATTCCCAGGAGCGGCAGTCCCGCCTTTCCGGGCACGGAGGCGAGATCGCGGCCGCTCACGTGCTCGAAACGGTGCCGGTGGGGGGCCGGCTTTTCCCGGTGAGCGATGGGCGGCAGGAAGTGGGCGGTCAAATCGGCTCCTCTGGTTCGGAAGCCTACACGGGCACGCGCGGACGCGCCCACCCGGTAATTACCGGGGTGGGAGTTGCGCACCGGCCGGGCGACTGATCGGGGCGTGGAGGCTGATGAATGATTGACCTGGTTCTTCCTGAAACCCGCTTCGGCTTCGCGGCGGCGCTCATGGAGATGCACCATGATCGCAAGCAGGTTTTCGTGGATCGTTTTGGGTGGCGCCTGCCGGCAAAGGGTAGCTGGCTGGAGGTCGACCAATTCGACGACGATTACGCCATCTATCTGCTCGCCAGGTCACCTGAAGGCCGCCATCGGGGGTCTGTGAGGCTTCTCCCGTCCTCACGCCCCCACATGCTCAACTCTCTCTTCAGTCAGCTCTGCCCGGCCGGGGTTCCGAGCGGCGACGACTGTTGGGAGATATCCCGCCTGGTGACCAGCCCGGCCGACGCTTCGGGCAACACGGTGCTCAAGGTGCACCGTTTGCTGGCCCTGGCGCTGGTCGAGTTCGCCCTCGACAACGGCATCGCCCGCTACACGCTCGTAGCCGAGGCGCACCGGGTCCCGGCCCTGCTGTCGGTCGGGTGGCCGGTCACTCCGCTGGGGCTTCCAACGATGGTCGACGGCGAGCAGCTCCAGGCCCTGCAGATCCACCTCGAGCCCGCCACCTTGTGCGAGATGCGCCGGCGGCTGCGCATCGAGCAGCCGGTGCTGCGCGTGCTCGGGGGGCAGCGCAGGGCCGCCTGATGGAGGCATGCCTCGCCGACCCGGAGTCCGAAGCATCCGATTGGGCCTCGGCGCTCCGGGACGAGGGCTATTGCGTCGTACCGAGCCTGCTTCCCGCTCGCCAGGTCGAGGATCTCGACTCCGAGCTGGCGCCGCGCTTCGCCCGCACCCCCTTCGCGCGTGGGCCGTTCAGCGGCCCCCGCAGCAAGCGGTTCCACGGCCTTCTGAAGCGGAGCCGCGGAGCCGCCGCACTGGTCGCGCATCCCCTGATCGTGGCGATCGCCGAGCAGATCCTGCTCCCTTTTTGCGACTCGCTTCAGCTGAACCTTACTCAGGCCATCGAGCTTCATCCGGGCGCGGGGGCCCAGGTCCCTCACCGGGACCAGGACATGTGGGCGGGCGAGAAGGGGCGGACGGAATATCTACTCAACATCATGTGGCCGCTGACGCCGTTCACGGCCGAGAACGGCGGAACGGTCATCTGGCCGGGAAGCCACAGGAGCCTGGGCGAGCGGCTCTTGCCGGTGGCGGATTCGGTCTCTCCCGAGATCGGCCCCGGCGACGCCCTGCTGTTCCTCGGCTCGACGCTCCACGGCGGCGGTGCGAATCGGACCTTCGCCCCACGGCGCGGGATCATCGTCAGCTACTGCCTCGGCTGGCTCAAGCCCTACGAGAATATGTGGCTGACCTATCCTCCCGAAGTGGCGCGAGATTTCCCCGCGGAACTGCGGGATCTGGTCGGCTACCGCCGCCACCGCCCCAATCTGGGCAATTATGACGGCCAGTGTCCGTCCGTCCTCTTCGAAGACGATGTACCCGATTTCCTGGCGGTTACTGACGCTCTTGTGCCGGAGCAGCAGCAGCGCGTAGAACAGTTCGTAAGCCGACAGGAGGCCGCTTCGCCGTGGCTCGGCAAGTAGGAGGGGAGCGAATGGTCGCACAGCCGACAAGCCGGCACGGGGCGGAGGAGGCCAACGGGCTCGCCACCGAGACCGAGCGGATCATTCTCGAGATCGAATCGCGCCTGCACCGGCTGATCGAGACGTCCCGGCGCGAGTCGGGCCCAGCCGCGCACTCCTCGGTGCTCGCGGCGGCTGCGGAGGCCTGCGCGGCCCGCCGCAGGCTCTACGCTTGGTTCGGCCGCCGCCTGTTCTGCGATCCGTCCTGGGACATCCTTCTGGAGCTTTTCGTCAGCACGCTCGAAGGCCGCAAGGTCACCGTCTCCACGGCCTGCATGGCCGCCTGCGCGCCGACGACGACGGCGCTGCGCCACATCGCCTATCTGGTCCAGGAAGGGCTGGTCGTGCGCCGGCCGCACCCGGCCGATGCGCGCAGCACCTATCTGGAGCTCACGTCCCAGGCCATCACCCGGCTCACGCAATATTTCAGCGAGTCGCGCTGAGCCCGGGGTAATCGCGATGGATCGAGTCGAGGGCCATTGAGACATAGGCCGCGGCGCCGTGCAGCTCCGCCGCGTCGAGCGAGCCAAGCAGGGCCACCAGGCGAGCGTGAAGGTCCTCGACCTGCTGCTGCGATTCGCTCGCTTCGGATGGCTGGGTGTTCATCGATGGGCCTCCCCTGAGGTGAGCCGCCCCCACGGCAAGGCCTGGGGGAGCATCACTCTTCGCCCGGTCCGCGTCCCAGCGCGTTCCGGGCCAGAAAGCCCCTGCCACCTCCTTACGCGAACGTAAGCGGGGCGTGAAGGGGGGTGAGCCGTTTAGTCGATCCGATTCGGACGCAAGCGCCTAGGCCGCTCCGGGTTCGGCGGAAGCCGAGTCGAGCCTCGCCAGTTGCGCCCCCGTCAGCTCGAGCTCCATCGCGCCGATCAGCTCCTCGAGCTGATCGAGCGTCCGGGCGCTCGCGATCGGCGCCGCCACCCCGGGCTGGGCGGCCACCCAGGCGAGGGCGATCTGCGCCTGGGTCGCGCCGCTTTCGGCCGCGACCTCGTCAAGCGCCTCGAGCACGGCCGGGCCGCGCCCCTCGACATATTTGGCCATCCGGTCGCCGCGCACGCTTTTGCCATAATCGGCCTCGCTTCGATATTTGCCGGTCAGGTAGCCCGAGGCGAGGCCGTAATAAGGAAGCACTCCGACCTCCTCGGCGAGGCAGAGGGGCTGCAGCTCCGACTCGAATTCCGGCCGGGCGAGCAGATGATATTCGGGCTGGACCACTTCGTAGCGGGCAAGGCCGAGCCGGTCCGAAAGCGCCAGCGCCTCCCCGAGCCGGGCCGCGGTGAAGTTGGAGGCGCCGAGCGCCCGCACCTTGCCGTCCCGCACCAGCCTGTCGAACGCTCCAAGCGTTTCCTCGAGCGGCGTCTTCTCGTCGTCCTGATGGGCGTAGTAGAGATCGATATAGTCGGTCCCGAGCCGCCGCAGGGAGGCTTCGGCCGCAGCCGCGATCCGCGCGGCTTCCAGCTTCTCGCCGCCCTCGCCCGCGAGCATGCCCACCTTGGTCGCGATCAGAACGTCGTCCCGCCGCCCCCA
>DASVTA010000504.1:0-1730 GCA_036387815.1 Allosphingosinicella sp. | reverse complement strand
CGACCAAGGCCAAGAACGCGCAGGAAGCGCACGAGGCGATCCGCCCGACCGACTTCGACCGCGACCGCGCCGGCACGGGCGATCATGCCCGGCTCTACGATCTCGTCTGGAAGCGCGCGCTCGCCAGCCAGATGGCCTCGGCCCGGCTGGAGCGGACCACCGCCGAGCTGCTCGACGGCGCCGGCCAGACCGGCCTTCGCGCCACCGGCCAAGTCGTCCTCTTCCCCGGCTTCCTCGCCCTCTACGAGGAAGGCCGCGACGATGCCGAAGACGACGAATCCCGCCGTCTGCCGCGGCTTCGAGAGGGCGATGCTCCGGCCAAGAAGAAGGTCACGGCCGAGCAGCATTTCACCCAGCCGCCGCCGCGCTACTCGGAGGCGAGCCTGGTCAAGAAGATGGAGGAGCTGGGAATCGGCCGCCCCTCCACTTACGCCGCCATCCTCCAGACGCTGAAGGACAGGGGCTATGTCGAGCTGGAGAAGAACCGCTTCATCCCGCAGGAGAGCGGGCGGCTCCTGACCGCCTTCCTGGAGCGCTTCTTCGAGCGCTACGTTTCGTTCGACTTCACCGCCCGGCTCGAGGACGAGCTCGACGATATCAGCGGCGGACGGGCCGAGTGGCAGGCGGTGCTCGAAGCCTTCTGGAAGGATTTCAAGCCGAAGACGGCCGAGATCATGGAGCAGCAGCCCTCCGCGATCACCGCCGCGCTGGACGAGTTCCTCGCGCCCTGGCTGTTCCCTGACAAGGACGATGGAAGCGACTCCCGGCTCTGCCCGGCCTGCGGCGAAGGGCGGCTCGCGCTTCGCGGCGGCCGTTTCGGCGCCTTCGTCGCCTGCTCCAACTATCCCGAGTGCAAGTTCACCCGCCGCTTCGGCCAGGGCGGCGAGGACGGCGCCGCGGACGAGGGGCCGGAGATCCTGGGCAAGCATCCCGAGTCGGGCGAGGACATCAGCCGCAAGACCGGCCGCTTCGGCCCCTATATCGAGATGGGCGAGGGCAAGGAGGCGAAGCGCGCCTCCATCCCCAAGGATGCCGGCGAGCTCGATCTCGATCTCGCCGTGCGCCTCCTGTCCCTGCCGAGGACCGTCGGAACGCATCCGGAAAGCGGCAATCCGATCACCGCCTCGATCGGCCGCTATGGGCCCTACCTCGCCCATGACGGAAAATATGCGAAGCTCGGCTCGACCGCCGAGGTGTTCGAGACCGGGATGAACGCTGCGGTGGTCAAGCTTGCCGAGGCAGCGGCGGGCGGCGGGCGCGCGCGCGGCGCGCGCGAGCCGCTCAAGGTGCTCGGCGCCCATCCGCGCACGGAGCTGGAGATCAAGCTGATGGAGGGCCGCTTCGGCCCCTACGTCACCGACGGCACGACCAACGCCACCTTGCCCAAGTCGCTCGCCCGGGACGACCTCACCCTGGAGGAAGCCGCCCAGCTGATCGACGAGCGCGCCGCCAAGGGGCCGTCGGCGAAGAAGGGAAAGGGCAAGAAGCCCGCCGCCAAGAAGGCGCCCGCGAAGAAGGCGCCGGCGAAGAAGAAGGGCTGATGGCGCGGCGCTGGACCGCGGCCGGGGTAGCGGTCACGGCGGAGGTTCCGGCCGTGGCCCTTTGGACCTTTTCCGGCGCCTATGCCGTCCTGTTCTGGCCGTTCGTGCTGCTTTCGCTGGTCGCGGGGCTGGGCGGCGCCTGGATCGTCCTGGCAACGATGCTCGACCTCACCTTCCACCCGCCTCGAG
>DASVTA010000503.1:0-1519 GCA_036387815.1 Allosphingosinicella sp. | reverse complement strand
GAGCAGCCAGCGGTTGCCGGCCTCGAGCTTGACGTGGCCGCCCACCTGGCCGGACAAGGCGATGCTCGGGTCCGGGTCGCGCGACACTTCGGCGACCCGGCCCGCCTCGAGCTCGACCGAACCGCCGCCGCCGCGGATCTCGACCACCTTGCCGATGGCCGGGTGGCGCACCGGCTGCGGAATCCGCGGCCGGATGGTCGGGGCGAATTCCTCCGCCTCGTCGGCGAGGGTGACGGTCTTGAAGTTCATCATGTCGGTCATGCGACGCTCGTTGCCCCCGGCTGTTTGCGCCGCCCCTCCTAGCAGCGAGGGGTAAACAACTGCTTTTCCTGATCTTGTCCCCCCTGTCCGCGAAGCGGATGGCGAGGGGGACCGTGCGAAGCATGGGGGAGGGGCCTTCGATACGCCGGTTCGACAAGCTCACCGGCTACTCAGGATGAGCGGGTCATGCTTTTCCGCTCATCCTGAGTAGGGGCTGAGCTCGACGAAGACCCGTATCGAAGGATCGGGAGCTACCCCTTCCTCAGCACCAGGCTGCCGGCCCAGCCCATCAGCAGCGACATCGCCACCGCCGCGATCCCGTAGGCGAAGGACCAGCGGTCGGCCGCCGCGGCGACGTCGCGCTCGAAGCCGGTCTTCTCGATGCGGATCTCGCGCTGAGCGCCGGCGATCACCCGGCCGTCCTTGATGAGGAAGGTCTCGGCCGTATATTCGCCCACCGGCACCCGCGCCGGGATCGTGATCCGGCCGCGATAGAGGACGTGGTCGGTGATCCGCACGCCTTTGGGATCCTCGATATAGAGCTGGTGGCGCTGCATCAGCTCGATCAGCCCGGACTCGAAACGCCGCTGCACCTCCGGCGACTTGCCTCCGCCGGGAGAGAGGGAGAGGTTCTGGAGCCCGAGCTCGTAGATCGCCGCCGTCCGCTCGTCGATCAGCTGGGAGAGCGGGCGGGACGAAGCGACCGCGTAGAAAGCGGGCGCCGAGCGGAAGCGCGCCGCTTCGACGTTCATCCAGATCCCCGCCACCTTCTGCTTCTCGCGCACCACCAGCGGCTGCACGGGCCCCTTCACCACCACCGCGATGTCGGCATGCTCCGCCGGAGTTCGCCCGCCGGGATAGAGTATGGCCCCGAACAGGAGCAATTCCGCGCCGGTGAAGCTGTAGCGGATCTCGATCGTGCTTTGCGACACGTCGGGCACCAGCCGCGGCTTGGCGGCGCCGAGCACGAGCGGCGCCGCGAGCAGGAGGAGGAGGCTTCGGACCGGGCTCACAGCACCTGCAACGTGTAGATTTCCTCCGGCCGCCAGCCGAGGCCGATCGCCATCCGAAGCGCTACCCCCAGGATGATGATGGCGAGGAACATGCGAAGCAGCTCGGGCTTCACCTTTTGCGCCATGCGGGCGCCGAACTGCGCGCCGATGACGGAGCCGAGGAGGAGCAGGCCCGCAAGCACGATGTCGACCGACTTGGTGGTGGTGGCATGGATGAGCGTCGTCGCCGCCGTCACGAACAGGAT
>DASVTA010000502.1:0-7583 GCA_036387815.1 Allosphingosinicella sp. | reverse complement strand
CGAGGTCGCATAGGCCTTGTTCGAGAACTTGCCGCCGGAATGGAGCATGGTGAGGATCACCTCGAGCGCCGACTTGCCCGGATAGCGGGGATGCTCGTCGATCGGGATGCCGCGGCCGTTGTCGGTGACGGTGAGCCGGCCGGCCGTCCCCTCCACCGCCTCGAGAGTGACCTCGATCCGGGTGGCGAAGCCGGCCACCGCCTCGTCCATCGCGTTGTCGAGCACTTCGGCGGCGAGATGGTGAAGCGCCCGCTCGTCGATGCCTCCGATATACATTCCCGGCCGCCGGCGGACGGGCTCCAGCCCCTCCAGCACCTCGATCGAATGGGCGTCATATTCGGAGGAGGGGGCGGCGGTGGACGCGAACAGGTCTGACATGGGGGAGGTATAGGAGGAGGGGTGCGGCGGGGGCAAGGTTCCGGGCCTGTTCTATCCACAGGTGCGTGGTGGGTAGGGATGGTTCACGCGGAGGCGCGGAGGGCGGAGGAACAGGTTGCCGCTTCGCGGCGGGGAGGGGTGAGGACGAGCTTGCGGGTCGCCGCCCGCGCGGGGTGTTCGAGACGGGCTTGTCGTGTCAGCCGTATGAAGGCCGCATCACCCTAGTCGCAGTGGGGAAGCCGCTCCGCTCGAAACAATCTTGCCTGGTTGAGCGCGTCCGCCAGGCTGGCGCCGTCCCAGCGGAACTTCAGACTCTTGTGCCGGTCGCCTTTTCCGAACACCAGGTGCACCTCCTGCCGGCTCGTCCAGGCCCGCTGGAACTGGAAACCCCGTTTTATGCCGGTCCCGCGGAAAAGCCGTTCGATCTCCCGCGCGACTATGCGATCGAGGGGTTCCCACGATTTATCCTGGGCGAACCGGGTGAGCTCCCGATCATATGGAGCCGCGATGAAGACGAGGCCGGTCGCGCCGGAACCCGACCAGTGAACATAGGCCTTGTTCCGCGTCACCTCGACCTTGACGTCGTTGCATCCGATCGTTCCGCACCAGCACCGGCCGACGATCAGGGAGCCCACGCCCTTGCCGAGAAGCTCGGCCTCGAGCATCGCCGGGTCCAGACCGGCAACCCCCCGTCCAAGCCAGTCCTTTCCGTTGATCAACAGCCGCGCCTGGACCTCGTTCGTTTCGGAGGGAGGTTTGACGGCGATTGTCAGAGTGTCGGCCACGCGCCTCTTTTGGTGACGCTCCGGAATTTCCGCAATGAAATTGCCGGCGCCCGGGGAATTGCTTGGCCGCGCCGGTGGAAATGGAGCGGCCGCAGCGAGCGCCGTGGATCGCCGGTGCTTGCGGTACGATAAAGAATGTTTATCTTACCTCTGTCTTACCAGGATTCTCATGATGGCGCATTCGGACAGGCTTACCACGACGGTCTCGACGAAGGGACAGGTCATCCTGCCGAAGGCCGTGCGCCAGCAGAAGAGGTGGGAGGCCGGGACTCGGCTTACGGTGGAGAACACCGAGGACGGCGTGCTGCTCAAGGCCGCCCCGCTGTTCCCCCCGACCAAGGTCGATGCGGTGTGCGGCTCGCTGCGTTCCGAGGGCAAGGCGTTGTCGCTCGAAGAGATGGATGCGGCCGTCGCGGCGGAGGCGCGCCGCCGTGCGCGCGGTTGATACCAACGTCGTCGTCCGGTTCCTGGCGGGTGACGATCCGGCACAGACGGCCAGTGCGCGCCAGCTGATCGAGGGCGGCGATATCTTCGTGTCGACATCCGTCCTTCTGGAGACGGAATGGGTGCTCCGACGCGGCTACGGCTTCACGGCCGCGCGGCTCGTCCGGGCGCTGCGGGACTTCGCCGGCCTGCCGGGAGTGGCGCTCGAGGACCCGCAGCTCGCCGCCCGGGCGCTGGACTGGGCCGAGCAGGGTCTCGATTTCGCCGACGCACTTCATCTGGGAGCAGCGCAGGGCTGCACGGCCTTCCTGAGCTTCGACCGCAAACTGGCCAAAGCGGCCGCCGGGATGTCCGACCTCAAGGTCGTTTCGCCCTGAAGGAAAAGAGGCTCCGGCTGCACCGGGTGACGCTTTGACCGATCTGCCTTCCCTCCTGCTCGCCGCCGCCGCGGGCATTGTCGGCGGGGCGATGAACGCGCTAGCGGGGGGCGGGACGTTCGCGACCCTGCCGGCGCTGATCGCGCTCGGGCTTCCCGCCAACATCGCCAATGCGACGTCCAACGTCGCCCTTCTGCCGGGCGCGGGGGCGAGCGCCTGGACCTACCGGGACGAGCTTCGGCCGGTGGCGGGCCTTTCGGTCCGGCTGCTCGCGGCGCTGACCTTCGCCTTCGGGCTTTTGGGCGCGCTGCTGCTGGTCCTGACGCCGACCGAGACGTTCGACATCATCATCCCCTGGCTGCTTCTGTTCGCCTTCGCGGTGATGGCGTTCGGGAGGAGCGCCGCCGACTGGCTTCATTCGAAGGTCACCATCGGCCGGCCGGCGCTGGTCGCGGCGCAGGCGCTGCTCGGCGTCTACGGCGGCTATTTCGGGGGCGGCGTGGGGCTGATCACCACCGCGGTCTACGGGCTTCTCGCCAACATCCGCCCGCGCGAGCTGTTCGCGGTCCGCACGGCGATGCTGGCGGTGGCGAATCTGGCGGCGGCTTTCGTCTTCATCGGCTTCGCGATGGTGTGGTGGTGGGCCTGCGTGCCGATGCTGCTCGGGGCGACTTTGGGCGGGTGGCTGGGGGCGCTGGTAGGCAAGCGGCTTTCGGGGAGGGTGGTTCGGGTTTGGACGTTGCTCGTCACCGGGGGGACGACGGTGGTTTTCTTCGTTCGGGCTTATGGGGGGTAGGGAAGGGCCGGGCCGCCGTTGCTTGCGGTGCTTCCTTCAGGCGCCGTGCCGGCCTGTTTTTTCGAGAGAAGGCCGGCGTCACTTCGTGACGGTCACCAGCGTCCCCGTGACGGCCGCGCATCCGCTGCTTTGGGGGTGGGGAATGTGGGGGAGAATGTTCGCTGACGCCGGTGAGGCGGGCAGACAGCCCCCGCCCAACCCCTCCCCTGAAGAGGAGGGGCTAAACATCCAAAACGGATAGGAAACATCCCAAGCAAATAGGAACAAAACGAGTATACCTGCCTCTGTAGCGTGGAGGGAGTCTGGCATGGGAGAGGGGAAGGCGGTTCAGGGCGGCAACAAGCGGCGGGTGCAGGTTCGCAAGGAGCGGAAGGACGGGTTTACCGAGGGGAAGCGGCAGGTGTTCCTGGATACCCTGGCGGGGTCTGCGACGGTTTGCCGGGCAGCCGCGGCGGCGGGAGTTTTCGGTGCCCACGGTCAATCATCTTCGCCGGCGGGACCCGGTCTTTGCCCGGCAATGCGCCGACGCGCTCGATGTCGCCTACGACATGCTCGAGGCGCAGAAGGTCGCCGAGGCGGCGGCTTCGAGGGGGTACGTCCCCGGGCCCGATGCCGGGGACGCGCCGGGGCCGGAAACGGTGGACGACGGGCTCGCGCTTCGACTGCTCGGGCTTCGCCGAAGGCCGATGGGGCAGCGGACCGGGCGGGCGGGGTACGAGCCGAAGCGGGCGAGCGAGAAGGAGCTGAACGAGGCGATCCTGGCGCAGCTCGACGTGCTGGCGCGGCGGCTCCGGCAGCGGAACGGCGGGGACGCCGGCTGAGGCTTTCTTCGATACGCCATTTTCGACACGCAAGGACGCCGTTCGAACGGAGCCGTCCGTGCTGTTTTTCGAATGACGAGGTTCATGGATTTCGGCCTTCGCCGGGCTGACGGGGAGGGGATGACGGGGGAGGGGACGACTGGGAACGGGGGCGGACGGCGGACAATCTCAACCTTCCCGACGCCTATGTCGCAAGGATGGAGGCGCAATATCGGGGCACGAGGAAGGGGCGCGAGGAGCTCGACGGCGAGATGATCGAGGATTTCGAGGGGGCGCTGTGGACGAGGGCACTGATCGAGCGGTGCCGAATTTCCTCTCCTTTACAGGGAGAGGGGCATCGGAGGATCGTGATCGGGGTCGACCCGCCCCTCTCGGTCGAGGGGGATGCGTGCGGGATCGTCGCCTGCGCCGTCGATTGGGGCCGGAATCGGCCATGTGCTTAGCGATCACAGCGAGCGCGGCCTCTCGCCCGAAGGCTGCGCGAGCAGGGCCGTCGCGGCGGCGCAGCTGTGGGGAGCGGACTGCGTCATCGTCGAGAAGAATGCGGGCGAAGACATGGCGACGAGCGTGCTCAAGACCGCCGACCCGGCGCTTCCGGTGCATCCCGTCCACGCCCGCTTTGGCAAGGGCGACCGGGCCGAGCCGGTGGCGATCCTGTTCGAGACCGGCAAGGCGGTCTTCGCAGGCGTCTTCCCCGAGCTGGAGGACGAGCTTTGCGCGATGGTCCGCGGCGGCGGCTATGCGCGGAGAGGCTCGCCGGACCGGGCGGACGCGATGGTCCATGCGATGACGGAGCTGAGGCTCGGCCCGGTGCGGGCGGAGCCGCGGATCCGCCGCTCTAGCGCCCGCCAGCGGGCGGGCGGGTGAAAGGGACGAAGCGGACCGGGAGGAGGGCGCGCTTGCGTATCTTTCCGTTCAAGCCCTTTTCCACCAGCGTCAGCTCGAGGCTGTCCGGCGTCCCGCCGAGCGGGATCACCATCCGCCCGCCCGGGCGCAGCTGGTCGAGGAGCGGCTTTGGTATGTGATCGGCCCCCGCGGTGACGATGATCCGGTCGAACGGGGCGTGCTCCGGCCAGCCGGCATAGCCGTCGCCGCCGCGCACCTCGACATTGGCATAACCGAGGCCGCGAAGGCGCCGCTCCGCCTGCGCCGCCAGCGGCTCGACGATCTCGACCGAATGGACCTGGCGCACGAGCCGCGACAGGACGGCCGCCTGGTAGCCGGAGCCGGTGCCGACCTCGAGCACCCGGTGCTCAGGGCGGGCCTGAAGCAGCTGCGTCATGAGGGCGACGATATAGGGCTGGGAGATGGTCTGGCCGTGGCCGATCGGAAGCGCCCGGTTGCTGTAGGCGAAGCGCCGCGCTTCCTCCGGAACGAACAGGTGGCGGGGCACTTCCCGCATCGCCCGGAGCAGCGCCGGATCGAGGCGGCGGGCGGCGGGGCCGGCGGTTTCCGCCATGTTGGCGACGGTCAGCACCATGAGCTCGCGCTCGCCGGACCGCTCCTCGACGGGAGCCGCGGCGGCCAGGACGGGTGCGAGGAGGAGCAGGCGCCGCACGGTCACCCGCGCAGCGGAGCGACCGCCCGGCTTCGGCCGAAATAGACGATGGCGTCGAACTGCCCGGCGAGGCGGGCCCTGAAATAATGCGCCGCCCGCTCGTTCGAAGGCAGATAGACGACGCCGACGGCGCGCTGCTGCATCGGCTCAGCGAGCGTGCGGGACACGGCCGGATTGCCGCGGACCAGGAGCGAGAAGGCCGGAAGCCCGGCCGCGTGGAAGAAAGCGGAATGGCTGCCGGGCAGCGCCGGCCGCAGATCGTAGCGGCGGCCCGGGACGCCCCATTCGGGCGCCGCCAGGACGGTCCCGGAGTGGCTTAGGAAGCCGACCAGGAAGGCGGCATCGCCGTGCCGCTGGCGCATCAGCTGGCCCAGGTTGAGCTCGCCGCGATCGGCCGCCGAGGTGGCCCTTGCGTCGCCGACATGGCTGTTGTGGGCCCACATCACCAGCTTCCCCGGACGCCCCGTCATCGCCTCCGCATGGGCCGCGATCTCGTCGGCATTGTCGGCCATGTGGCGGTCGCGGACGTTCCAGGCCAGCGATCCGGTCGAGGCGGTGCGGAAGTAATCCTCGGCGCCCGCGACCGACGCGGCGGCGCGCACCGCTCCGAACCAGGCTTCCGCCTCCACCGGATCGGCCGGCCTCGGCAACCGGCGCACCTCCGCGAGCACGGCCTGAACCTGGGTGCGGCAGACCTTGCGCTTATCGCGCGTCGCCGTGCCATAGGCCCAGCGGTCTCGCCCGTAGCGGGAAAAGCAGCGATAGTGGCGGGCGGCGCGCCCGGCCGCGTCCGGCGCTTTCGTCTTCAGATAGGCCTGCACTGCCTCGGCGGCCTCGAAAAGGTCGTAGACGTCCATCCCGTAAACCCCGACCCGCTGCCCGGCGGGCCGATCGAGGTTCACCGCGCGAAGCCGCTCGACGAAATCGCGGAAGTCGGCATTCGCCCACATCCAGACCGGGAAACTGGTGTAGCCGCGAAGGGCCTGCTCGGCGCTTCGGTCCGCCCCCAGTCCGCGCACGTAGAGGTTGACCCGCTGAGTGGCCGACCAGTCGCCTTCGATGGCGACCGCGTTCACCCCCTGCTCGCGGATGAGGCGCTCGGTGAGCCGGCCCCTCTCCCGCTAATATTCATGGGTGCCGTGGGTCGATTCGCCGAGCAGGATCCGGCGCGCGCCCGCCGTCGCGGCAAGCATCTGGGAATAATCGGAAGCCGCGCCGGCGATCGGCCGAGCGGCTTCCTTCACCGCCTCGAGCGAAAGCCCGGGCGCTTCGGGTGCGGCCCTCGTCCTGGCGGGATCGGCGCCTCGCACCGCCAGCGCGGCGAGCGGCAGGAGCGCGGCGAGGAGAAGCTTAGGCACGGCCATGTCGGCTCCGCGGTGTCGGCCCCCCGCCGCTCGTCAGGTGAAGAGGCCTCCGGACGCTCTGGGCTCCTCGCCGTGGATCCGGTCGAGATAGGCGGAGGCGAGCTCGTAATGCGCCTGGACCACCCGGCGATGCTCCGCGGCCTGGGCGAGGGCAATCTCCGCCTCGGCCCGGCGCTCATAATATTCCTGTTCTTCCTGAGACATTTAGCCTGCCAGACCGGGGTTAGTTACGGACCGGTATCAAACGGACGAACGGGCGCCGGCGTTCCCCGAAATCAGGCTAATCCAGGTTGTTGATCCTAGCGAATCCGGGGGCCGCCGAAAGGCAGCGGCGGCGGCGGCCGGCGGTCGCGGCGCGGGATCTGCGCCTGGTAGGCGACTCCGCAATGCTCGACGCAATAAGGAAAGCCGGGATTGGCCTGGGCTCCGCAAAAATGGAAGTCCGGCTCGCCGGGATGGCCGATCGGCCATTTGCAGATCTTCTCGTTGAGATCGAGCAGGCTGGTCTTGTCGGAGATTTCCTGGCTCGGCTTGGCCGGCACCAGCCGGCGCGGCGGCGCCGGCGGGATCGGCGACTGCTGCTCGCCGGGCGCCTGGCGGACGAAGCCGCCCGGGCCGATCGAGCGGATCTGCGGCTGCGGCGCCGCCGGAGCGGCCGCCACCGGCGGCTCGGCGGGGATTTCCGCTCCGGCCGCGGTCCCGGCCTCCTCCGTCTCGACTTCGGCCTGGGCCTCGGGCTCCTCCGGCTCGGCCTCGGCCTCGGCCTCGGCCTCGGTCGCGGGCTCGAAGGGAGAGGGGGCCGTCTCGCCCGGACCTTCGTTCGGCTTCACCGGCGAAGGCCGCGACTGAAGGCCGAGCCGGTGGGCCTTGCCGATCACGGCGTTGCGGGAAACGCCGCCAAGCTCGTCGGCGATCTGGCTCGCCGTCATGCCCTGGGTCCAGAGCTCTTTCAGCCGGTCGATCCGTTCGTCGGTCCAGGACATGCTTTATCTCTTCCTTCGCGGCTTGCGGCCCACTGCGTCTGTCACTAGCGACAGCGCAATGAACGACCAACCTTCCA
>DASVTA010000501.1:0-3823 GCA_036387815.1 Allosphingosinicella sp. | reverse complement strand
CAAGCGCTCTGGAGCCGGGCCATCAACCCGTGGTGGAACCTGCAGGCCGGAGTTCGCTATGATTTCCGGCCGGATCCGGAGCGCGCGCACCTGGTGCTTGGGATCGAGGGGCTTGCTCCCTACTGGTTCGAGATCGATGCCGCGGCGTTCGTCTCCCACAAGGGCGACGTCACGGCGCGGTTCGAGGCCGAGTACGACCAGCGGCTGACTCAGAAGCTGATCCTCCAGCCGCGAATCGAGTTCGACCTCGCCGCCCAGGATGTCCCGGAGCTCGGAATCGGCTCGGGCCTGTCAACCGCCGAGCTCGGGCTTCGCCTCCGCTACGAGTTCGTGCCCGAGTTCGCGCCCTATGTCGGCGTCGCTTACGAGTGCGCCTTCGGCGACACCGCCGACTTCCGCCGCGCCGCCGGCGACCGGGCCGGAGGCTTGAACTTCCTGGTGGGAGTGAGGGCATGGTTCTGACCCGCCTGGCGGCGCTGATCGCGCTCTGGCTGGCTGCCCTTGCCCTCGGCGTGTCGCCGGCGGGCGCTCACAAGAAGGAGAGGCATGCTCCGCCGGCCGCGGCTCAGCAGGGGTCGGTTCCGGGTGCTGCAGGATCGACGGACGCTCCTATGGCCGGCCACGACATGAGCAGCATGATGGAGAAGATGGAGGAGGACCGCGCCGAAATGTCGACGCTTGAGCGGTTCGGCGACTGGCTGGGCCGGCTGCATCCGATCGTCATCCACTTCCCGCTCGCGTTCTTCCCGGCCGCCTTGTTCACCGCGATCGTCGGCCGAAGGAGACCCGCCTTTGCGGCCCCGGTCCAATTTCTGGTCGTGGCCGGCGGGATCATCGCTCCGATTGCGATGGTGCTGGGCTGGCTCACCGGCGGACTGACCCTGACGGACACGGACCCGCTGCTTCGCGTCCACCGCTGGCTCGGAACCGCCATTGGCCTCTCCGGGCTCACGCTGGCGATCTGGGCCTGGAAGCGGCCGGAAGACGACCGGCGGCCGGGAATGATTGCGGCGCTCGCGGGCATCACGGCAGCGATCGTCGTCCAGGGATGGTTTGGCGGCGCCCTCGTCCACGGCATCGATCACATGGACTGGTGAAATCTGAATTGAATTGAGAAGGAAGAAGTGATGAAGACCATATCGAAACTGGGACTGGGCGTCGTCCTGTTGGCCCTGACCGCCGGTTGCGGGAGTGAGGCGCCGTCCCACGACAATCATGCTGCAGCGAATGAGCAGAATATCGTCGACAACGGGATGATCGTGGATCCGGAGATCCCGAATGCGGCAGTCCAGACCAACGTCGCCGCCGCGCCGGAGCCGGAGGTCGAGCCCGCGGCTGCCAACGAGCCGGCGGTGGTGAAGGTCGCGCCTGCGCCACCGGCGCCTCCGAAGGCTCCGCCTAAGGCGAAGGCCGACGCGCCGAAACCAAAGGCCGAGGCCCCGAAGGCGGCGCCGAAGGCCGAGCCTTCTCCCCCGGCGAAAGCGGAATGCTTGCCCGAGCACCGGGCGGCAGGTCACTGCTGATGCTTTAGTGACTGCAGTCCGGGGCCGGAGTGGTGGCCCCGGACTGCGCTGAGTAGGCAGGCAGGAGCTTCAGGTTGGCGATATCTGCACCATTGCTGGCGAGGCGGACTCATAAGTGGCTGGCGCTCTTCGTCGGGCTTCAGGCGCTGATCTGGACCCTCACCGGCCTCTACATGACGGTCGTCCATATCGACATCATCCACGGCGACCACTTCATCCGCCACGCCGCGGCCCGCCCGATCGACCCGGCAAGGCTGATCGACCCGCTCGCCGCGGCCCGATCGGTGCCCGGGGCGGACGGCGTTCGGCTTCACTGGCTGCTCGACCGGCCGACCTACATCGTCTCGAGGAAGGGAGGAGCCTCGCTGGTCGACGCGACGACAGGCGAAAGGCTGCCGCCGCCCTCGGCGGCGCAGATCCGCCAGCTTGCAGATCACTGGTTCACCGGCGACGAGCGGCTGGTCAGGGTCGCGCTCATCGACAAGATTCCCGGCGAGATCAGGTCCAGGAAGCCGCCCCTGTGGCGGGCGGACTTCGACGGCTGGAACAAGCCGACGCTCTATTTCTCGCCCCAGACGGGCGAGCTGGTGTCGCGCCGGCACGAGCTCTGGCGGGTCTTCGACTTCGCCTGGATGCTTCACATCATGGACTATGAGACGCGCGACAACGTGAACAACCCGCTGCTTCGGGTCTTCACCTGGGCTGCCGCCTTGATGGCCCTCTCCGGCGCCTGGCTGCTCGTCTACAGCTTCCCCCGCCGCAGGCGCAGGAAGGCGTGGCCGTGAGCCTCTCAGCGCCTCTCCTGCGCCGAATCCACAAGTGGATCGGGCTCATCCTTGGGCTCCAGTTCGTGATCTGGACAGTAAGCGGTGCAACGATGGCGCTTCTCGATATGGAGACGGTCGCAGGGGGCAAGGCACGTCCCGCCGCGGCCACGCCGGCCTTGCCCTCCGGTGACTCCGCCTGGGCCGAGGTTCGGCGATCTCTCGGAAGCCAGCCGATCACCGGCCTGACGGTCCGCCCGCTCCTCGATCGCCAGGTGCTCGAAGTGGCGACCCCCGCCGGCGTTCGGCTCTTCGATGCTGCTGACGGCCGCCCGGTCCGGGTCGACGGACTTGTCGCCAGAAGGGTGGCGGAGGCAGCCTACGCCGGCGGCGGCAAGGTCTCATCGGTACTGCCGCTGGGCGAGCTGGAGCTCGCCGTGAGGGAGCACAAGCTCCCGATCTGGCGCGTCGACTTCGCCGACAGTGCGAACAGCAGCTTTTACGTGTCCGGCGAGACAGGCAAGCTGCTCGAGCGGAGGAACGATACCTGGAGGATCTGGGACTTCGCCTGGATGCTCCACAATATGGACTATGTGAGCCGCACCAGCTTCAATCACCCGCTGATCATCGTGATGGCGTTCGGTATCATCTGGCTCGCGATCACCGGTTTCTGGTTGCTCTTCAGAACAAAGTGGAAGCCGGATCTGCGGCGCCTGGCACGGTTTGGCGCGACCCAACGGTCCGAGTGAAAAGCCGTTGTGAGGCGAATAGGCGGTTGCTTCCCTTCCGGTAAATGCCCGCTTTCCACCCGCAGCCGGTCTTCTATGCGCCAGCTCGAATGCACAATCCACTGTCCTCCCTGCGTAGACCGAGGAGGCATTGGATCTCGGAGCTTCACGCGAGCGACCCCGCACGCCACTAGCTGCGGCCCGCCGAGGTCTAACAGACTGGCACCGGCTTTTTGCTTTTACGCTTCGGAGGGCGGACCCTTATGTCCGCGACGATGCCCGCTCGGACCCGGGCATTCAGCGACCGGTTCGCGCGCAGTTCTTCCTCGCTGAAGATCTGGCGGTTCTGCCTGACGGTCACCTGGACGTGGCCGCTGCGCAGGGCTTCCGGCAACGTGGCCAGCATCGACTTAATCGAGGCGGATCGAGTCTCGCCGAGCCGTCGATCGGCGGCCCGGGCGCTCTCGGGGGCTCTGTCCCAATCGGCGCCCTCGCCGATATCGCCCGAGGCCAGGACGGTGTAGGAGGACACGTATCTCCCGCCCGCGGTCGACGGGAGGAGAAGGGCCGAAAGCCGCTCGGGCAACGTCTCGTCGGGCTTCGCGCTTCCGTCGTCGAACTCGACGAAGAACACGCGCCGCTCGGAGCTTGAGCATAGGGCCTGAGCGGGGTTCGCAGAGGCGAAAAGCAGAGCGGCCAGGACACACGGAATCCTGGCGCTCCTAGCCCTGAGGCTGCCAGTACGGCCCGTTCCGATCACATCGTTGCTCCTGCCGTTGCCCCGAGCGTCATTGCCGAATGATCCCTT